>NZ_JAQGLC010000086.1 GCF_028293085.1 Sphingomonas bacterium | reverse complement strand
TTGTTGCGCCTGATCGGCTGCGCTTCGACTTCTCGCAACCCAACGCGATCGAGCCTGGACGCAGCGCGGAAGTAGAGGCCGATGTGAATCGCCATATCCGTGGCAACGGCGAAGTCTCCACCCGCCTGATGACGCCAGATGAAGCGATTGAGGAAGGCGCGATGGCGCTGTTCGGCGAGAAATATGGCGATGAAGTCCGCGTCGTTTCGATGGGCCGCGACGGGCAGAAAATCTATTCGCTCGAATTGTGCGGCGGCACGCACGTCAAGGCGCTCGGCGATATCGGGCTGTTCAAGATCATCGGCGAGGGCGCGGTGTCGAGCGGCATCCGCCGGGTCGAGGCGCTGACCGGCGAGGCAGCGCGGGCCTGGTTCACCAATCGCGACGAGAAACTGCGCGAGGCCGCCGCGGTGCTGAAGGCGACACCCGACGAGGTGCCGGCACGCGTCGCGGCTCTGGTCGAGGACCGGCGGCGGCTCGAGCGCGAACTGGCCGAGGCGAAGAAGGCGCTGGCGCTTGGTGGCGGTGGCGGTTCGGCGGTAGCCGGCCCGGAACGGGTCGGCGGGGTGAATTTCGTCGGCCAAGTAATCGAGGATTTCGACGCCAAGGGGCTGCGCGGTGCGGTCGACGAGACCAAGCAGCGGATCGATTCGGGCGTGGCGGTGATGGTTGCGGTCAATGAGGGCCGTGCGTCGATCGCGGTGGGCGTGACCGAGGATCTGGTCGCGACGTTCAACGCGGTCGACCTGCTGCGCCGTGCGGTCGCGGTGCTGGGCGGGCAGGGCGGCGGCGGCCGGCCCGACATGGCGCAGGGCGGCGGGCCGGACGGGGCGAAGGCGGCAGAGGCCGTGGCGGCGATCAAGGCCGCCCTTGAGGAAGCGGCGCTCGCGGCCTGAGGGCATTGCGGCTCGAACCCGAAAAGGAGCTGCAGTGCCGACGATCAGAGCCAATAATGTGGACCTTTATTACGAGGAAACGGGCGATCCGGACGGCCCGGCGATGCTGCTGATCATGGGGCTGGGCACGCAGATGATCGCCTGGCCCGATGCGCTGGTCGCCACGCTGACCAAAGCCGGATTCCGGGTGATCCGCTACGACAATCGCGATATCGGGCTTTCCACACACCTGCACGGCGCGCCCATACCGAGCCCGATCCGGGCAGTGATCGCCAAGGCGCTGGGGCTGCCCTTTCCGCATGCTTATGCGTTGAAGGACATGGCGGCCGATGCCGTGGCGCTGCTCGACGCGCTGGACATATCCCGGGCGCATCTGGTCGGCGCCTCGATGGGCGGGATGATCGCCCAGATCGTCGCCGCGACCTATCCGGACCGCGTGTCGAGCCTGACCCCGATCATGTCGTCGAGCGGCAGGCCCGGCCTGCCCGGTCCCACCGCCGAGCTGCGGCGCCGGATGATCGCCAAGCGCGCGCCCAATTCCACGCGCGAGGAAGCGATTTCGGCATCAGCGGAGACGCTTGCGCTGATTTCCTATCCCGATCCCGCCCGGGCGCCCGATGCGTTCCGGACCATGGCGGGGCGCGCATTCGACCGCGCGTATAATCCGGAGGGCGGCCGGCGGCATTTGCTGGCGGTGATCGCGGACGGCAGCAGGGTCGAGCGCCTCAAGGGCATCACCGCGCCGACTTTGGTGATCCATGGTGCGGCCGATCCGCTGGTGCCGCTGGCGAGCAGCCAGGATATTGCGCGCCACGTGCCGGGCGCGCGGCTCGAGGTGGTGCGCGAGATGGCGCATGACCTGCCGCCGTCGCAGATCGGCCGGGTATCCGAGCTGATCGTGGAGCATGCGCGGTCGGCTTGAAGCCGACGCAAATCAGCTCCGTTCGAGCGGCACCGACGGCGCCTTGTCGCCCGGCGCGCACAGGCCGGAGCGGTTGAGCAATTCGGTCAACTCGTGGACAGCCTTGGTCAGATAGAGGACTTCGGTCTCGCGCAATTTGTCGAGCTTCTGGTGGAGTAGCTCGATCTCCAGCTCGGCCTTGATGTTGATCTGATAGTCGGTCTCGGCGGCGCGGCGATCGATGTCCTGCTGGCGGTTCTGGCTCATCATGATGAACGGCGCGGCATAGGCCGCCTGGAACGACAAAGCGAGGTTGAGCAGGATGAAGGGATAGGGATCCCAGCGCTGGATATAGGCGGTGACGTTCAGCACGATCCACAGGACCAGGATCGTCGACTGGATGATGATGAACTTCCAGGACCCCATATTGGAGGCGACGGTGTCGGCGATCCGCTGCCCGGCGGTGAGCGGGGGCGGGCCGGCCTCGGCACCCGGTGCGGCAGTGCGCGCTGCGCGCCGCACCTTGCGCAGGTCCGCGAGGAGTGCCTCCTCGGTCTCCAGGATCTTGTGACCGATATCGTGAGCCATCCCGGCCATCCTTCCCGCAAGAGAGATTGTTTCGGCGGAGGTTAACCGGCCCGCGGAGCCGCGTCGTGTGAATTCATCGTCATCTCCTATCGAAGACGGAGGGCGTCGAACGGTGTCTTCCCCGCGACGGAACTTACGGGGTGGGAGATTCGTTCGCACTGCATTCCGGAAATTCAGGAGAGACATACCATGCGTCGCATCGATATATTCACTCGCACCGTCGGTATCTCGGCGCTGCTCGCCCTTTCGACCGTTCCCGCTTATGCCGATCCCGGCAAGGCCGACCGCGCCCATGCCGCGATCGCCGAGGCCAAGGGCAAGATCGACGCGGGCGCACGGGTCGGCACCGGCACCGAAGCGCCCGAGCTCCAGGCGCGCGCGCGCGCGTCGCTCGCGTCGGCCGAGGCGCTGCTCAACCGGGGCAAGAAGGACGAGGCGATCATCGAGGCCCGGCATGCCAGCGAATTCGCCGACATGGCGATCGTGACCGCCGACAGGCACAAGGAGGCCCTGGCGGCGCGTGACCGCCAGGATGCCGAGGCAAGCGCTGCCCGCGCCCGCCAGGCCGCCGCCGACGCCAATGCGCGCGCGCAGGACGCCCAGCAGGTGGCGGTCGCCGCTACTGTCGACGCCAATGGCCGGGTCGATGCGGCGCAGCAGGCCGCGGCCGAGGCCAATGCCCGGGCCGAGGCGCTCCGCAACGCACCGCCGCCGGCACCGGCGCCCACCGTCACGGTCGCGACCGTCGAGCGCACGACCGTCCATACGCCCGCGCGCCGCGTTGTCCGCGCCAAGCGTCGCGTGGTGCGTCATGTCGTCCGCAAGCCGGTGACCGTGCCAGCCAAGACTACGGTCACCACCACCACGACCCTGACGACCAAGCCAAAGTGACCGGCTACGTCCGGGATGGCGCAGGTCATCCCGGACGCCGGCTGGAACAGATCATGCCCCAGGATTCGATCGATCGGACGACCAAGCAGAATTTTCCGTGGAACACGGGGCCGACCCCGGGCTTCGGTTCCATGCGGTGCGCGTGGTGCGATCGAACCATTTACCGCCCGGCAGTACCCTGTTCGATCGAGCCGATTGCGGGACTGATCGATATGGCGACGGCTCCAGGGCTGGGGGACCGATGCAAATGGGAACTCAGCACCCGCACGCCGCCTTCTGCCCAGGCGGTCGCTTCCCGGGAGCGGGTCGACAGGACCGACGCCCTATAGCATGACCTTCCCCGAGATCGCCGGCGTCACGCGACCGCGACCGCAGGGGAGGTTAGGCCATGCAAGGCAAGCAGCAGGATGCGTCGGGGCTCGAGGCGGTATCCGGGACAGGCCGCAACCGACCGCGTGGGTGGATGGCCTTGCTCGGGCTGGCGATGATTCTGGGCGGCGCACTGCTCGCTAGCGCGATCCAGACGGCAGCCGGCACCAGGATCAGCGATATACGCTTCCGCGGCGCCGACGGGACGGTGATGAGCGCGTTGCTCTATGTGCCCGCGGGCGCCAGCGCCGCAGCGCCCGCGCCCGGCATCCTCGCCGTCCACGGCTATATCAACTCGCGCGAGATGCAGGACGGGTTCGCGATCGAGTTCGCGCGGCGCGGCTATGTCGTGCTGGCGATGGACCAGACCGGGCATGGCTATAGCGGCGGCAAGGCCTTTTCGAACGGCTTTGGCGGGCCGGACGGGTTCGCCTATCTCCGCTCCCTGCCATTCGTCGACCGCAACCAGATCGGGCTCGAAGGGCACAGCATGGGGGGCTGGACGGTGCTCGCCGCGGCTGCGACGATGCCGGACGCCTATCGGTCGATCGTGCTTGAGGGGTCGTCCACCGGGGCACCCTATGCGAAGGAAGGGTCGCCGACCTGGCCGCGCAATCTGGGACTGGTTTATAGCCGGTACGACGAATTCTCGCAGCTGATGTGGGGCGTGGGCCGGGCCGCTGACGTCGGGCAGAGCGTGAAACTGCAGACGGTGTTCGGGACGAATGAGCCGGTGGTTGCCGGACGGCTCTATGGCTCGATCGCAGCGGGGACGGCGCGGCACCTGGATCAGCCGAGTACGACTCATCCCGGCGATCACATCTCGACCGCGGCGATCGGCGACGCGACCGACTGGTTCGCCCGCACGCTTGCCGGCGGGCACCCCCGGCCCGCCAGCGACCAGATCTGGTACTGGAAGGAGACCGGCACCGGGATCGGGCTGCTCGGCTTCGTGCCTTTCGTGCTGGGGATATTCGACCTGCTGCTCGCCTTGCCCTTCTTCGCGTCGCTGAAAGGCGAGGCGGTTGCCGCATCGGCGAGCCGCGACGGACGCTGGTGGCGGACGGCGGCGCTCACCGCGGGGCTGCCGATGCTGACCTTCTTTCCCGTCTTCATCGCCATTTTTCTGCTCGTGCCGGCGACGGCCGTGCTGCCGCAGACGGTGACGACTCAGGTGACCGTGTGGGCGCTGGTCGGGGCGGGGCTGACCTTGTGGCTGGGTCGGCGCGGGCAGGGGGCGGCCGTGCGGGTTTCTCGTCCGGAATGGGGGCGGACGATCCTGCTGGCGCTCGTCACGGTGTTGATCGCCTATGCGGTGCTGGGGGGCGTGCAGCAGCTGTTCCTGACCGACCTTCGCTTCTGGGTGGTGGCGGTGAAGCCGCCGAGCCCGCGACAATGGCTGATTGCGCTCGTTTACGTCGTGCCGATCACTTTGGCGTTCCTTGCGACCGCGCGGGTGCTGGCGGGTTCGCTGACGGTTGCGGGCGACGGGGCGGTGGCGCGCTACGGCTCGGCGATGCTGACGCTTTCGGGCGGGTTCATCCTGCTGCTCGGCCTGGTCTATGGGCTGTTCTTCGCGGCGGGCACGCTGGTGACCGGGTTCGACCCGCTGACGACGGTGATCGCGATCCAGTTCGTGCCCGTGCTGGCCGCGGCGGCAGTGGTGATGATCTTCGCCTGGAGCCGCACAGGGAGCTACCGCTCGGGTGCAGTTCTCGCCGGTCTGCTGATCACCCTCTACGTCGTGGCGGGAACGGCGACGCAGGGGTGATGTGGATCACACCGCGACCTGCCTGAACCGCCTCGCGAACCGCACCCGGACCAGCCAGAAGATCATCGATCCGATGATAATGAGTTCCGGCACGAACAGCAGCGGCGACCCCCGCATGGACACGGGCATGACCTTTTGCTGCCCGAGGAAGAAGGAGAAGGCCGCAATAAGCAGCGCGGCGCACATCCGCCAGAGATGCCGCGCGATGCGTTGCGCGCCGAAAATGCCGGGACGCCGGATCATCCGGAGATCCGAGACGGCCGCCAGCGCCGCCACCGCCGCGAAGACCAGGACGGGTTGCGGCGGCAACCCGTCGAGCCGGCCAGTCGGGCTGGCGACCGTCTGCACGCCGATGGCCAGACCCGCCGCCGCAATCCCCGATGCGAAGAGAAAGGCGGCCATTTCGAAGCGGCCTGTATCGCCCGGCTTGTGCCTGACGGTCACCCATGACGTCGCTACCAGATAGAAGGTCAGTGCGCCGGCGATGACCGAAATCCTGCTCGGCAGAAAAGCCGCGACGCTCGCGCCGATCGCGGACATGATCAGCATCGACACGAAGAACAGGTTTCCCGCGATCCGATGGCCGCGCCCGCCCTTGCGAAAGGCGAGCGCCGCCATGCCGGAGACGATCGCGATACCGCCGGCGCCGATGTGGAGGATCAGGATGAGCGACGCCCCGACCGTGATCCACCAGGGCCCGCCCGCGCTTGCATGAAGAATCACCTTCCCCTCCCTCAATACCGAGCTGCGTCCATCATTCCGGCGCGTATTTGCTCGATTGCGAGAGAGTATTAAGGTTGTAATACACCAAAGGACATGATCGAGCGCACCAGAAACATGACCACAGGTTGCATCCATGAGTGAGCCAAGCGTCGCGGCGGGTATCGTTCGGGGGATGATGAACGTTGCCGTGTCGCGGGGCGCAAGCCGGGAGGCTCTGGCGGATGCGTCGGGAATCGATCCCGTCGATCTCGAGGATCGCGACAGGCGGATCCCGCTCACCCGCTATCACGCGCTCATCCGGGCGGGCCAGCGGCTCGCCCACGACCCGGCGCTGGCGTTGCATTGCGGTGAAACGGTCGACCTGTCCGAAGTGTCGATCGTCGGGCTGATCGGCCAGGCGTCGGAGACGATGATCCACGCCTTTGCCCAGTTGCAGCGTTATTCGCGTCTGATGACCGACCTCGACACCGGATCGGCCGATAGGTTCGCGTTGGCGCGCAGGGGTGGAGAATTGTGGCTGGTCGACAACCGGCGCGATCCGAACGCCTTTCCCGAACACACCGAAATCGCCTTTGCCCAAATGGTCTCCGGATGCCGGCGTTTCGGCGTGACGTCCTTTGCCCGGGCGGTGCATGTCACCCATGCCGATCCCGGCTATGCCGAAGAATATGAGCGGATCCTCGGGGCGCCGGTGCGTTTCGGGTGCGACGAGAATGCGATATTGCTCAACCAGGACTGGATGACACACCCGATCGCGCGGCAGCCCAGCTACGTCTTCGGGATATTGAGCGAGCAGGCGGAGGCGTTGCTCGAGAGCCTCGGGGCGTCCGAGTCGACGAAGGGACGCGTGGAAAGCCTGTTAATGCCGATCCTGCACACCGGCACCGCGAACATTGAGCTGATCGCGGGCAGGCTGGGCGTCAGTCGCCAGACATTGTTCCGCAAGCTGAAGGCAGAAGGCACGACCTTCGAGGCCGTGCTGGACACGCTGCGCCACAAGCTGGCGCTCCATTATCTGGCTGGACAGAAGGTGTCGGTGACCGAAACCGCCTATCTCGTCGGCTTTTCCGATCCGGCCGCCTTTTCGCGTGCTTTCAAACGCTGGACGGGGAGCAGCCCGCGCGGGATGCGGGCCCCAAAGGGATAATCAGGCCTCGGCCACTGGTTTACGCGCCCGCCGTAGCCGCGGCTCGCGATCCATATCGGCGGCTTCCTTGATCTCCTTGCGGAGTTCGTCGCGCTTTTCGTGGATCGACGCGATGACCGGTCCGACCGCGATGCCGAGATCGACCAGCAGCGCCTCGGACAGCTGGAGCGAGCTTTCGAGCGTTTCGGGGACCGCGTCGGTCGCGCCCGCGCGGTAAAGTTCGGCGGCATGGGCCGTGTCGCGGGCGCGGGCGACGATCGTCAGGTTCGGCACCCAGCCGCGCACGCGGCGCGTAAGCTGCACCGACAGGACCGGATCGTCCATCGTCAGGATCAGGGCCTTGGCGCGGCCGAGATTGAGGCGGTCGACCAGTTCGGACCGGGCGACGTCGCCGAAGATCACCGGATAGCCTTCGGTCCGCGCTGCCTTCACCGCGTCGATATCGGCCTCGACCGCGATATAGGGCTGGCCATGGACCTTGAGCATGTCCGCCACCATGCGGCCGACGCGGCCGAAGCCGATTACCACCGTACCCGGGCCTTGGTCGGATATCTCCAGCTCCGGCGCGCTGCTGCCGCGGGCCTCGATCCGCCGGGCGACCTTCTGGCCGAGCCAGGCGAGCAGGGGGGTGATCGTCAGGCCGATCGCGGTGACCGTCTGCCAGAAGCTCGCGGTCAGGGGTAGGATCAGGCCCGCCTGCGCGGCGGTGCCGAGCACGATCAGCGTGGTTTCCGACGGGCTGCCCATCAGCATGCCGGTTTCCGCCGCCACGCCGTTGCGGATGCCGGCGAGCTTGAGCAGGCCGAAAGTGACGGCCGCCTTGACCACGACCACCGCGACGATGGCAAGCACCAGCGCGGACCAGTTTTCGAGGATCGAGCGCAGATCGAGGCTCATGCCCACGGTGATCAGGAAGACGCCGAGCGCGAGGCCCTTGAACGGCGCGGTCATCACCTCGACCTCGCTGTGATAGTCGGTTTCGGCGATCAGCAGACCGGCGAGCAGCGCGCCGACGATCGGCGACAGGCCGACCGCCGTCGTCGCGAGGCTGGCGACGATGACGACGAGCAAGGAGGCGGCGAGGAAGAGTTCCGGGCTCTTGGTGCGCGCGGCCTGGGCGAAGAGGCGAGGCAGGACGATGCGGCCGCCGACGAACATCGCGGCTATGGTCAGCACGCCGCCGCCGATCACCCGGACGATCGGGACCCAACCGTCGCCGGCCCCGGGCGCGAGCGCGGCGAGGACGAAGATGATCGGAACGAGCGCGAGATCCTCGAACAGCAGCATGGCGAAGGCGGATCGGCCGACCGGGCTCGACGTGCCCGCGATCGGGAGGACGAGCGCGGTGGAGGACAAAGCGAGCGCGAAGCCGAGCCCGATCGCGCCCGGCCAGCTCTGCCCGGTCAGGTGGATCGCGACGCCGATAATCAGGCCGGAGCCGATGAGCTCCGCCGCACCGGTGCCGAACACCAGGGTTCGCATCGACCAGAGACGCTTGAGCGAGAGCTCGAGGCCGATCGAGAAGAGCAACAGGATGATGCCGAATTCGGCGAAGGGCTCGATCGCATGGGCGTCGGAAATCGTGATATAATAGAGCCAGGGATAGTCGCCGACGAGCGCGCCGAGCCCGGCAGGACCGACCAGGAGGCCGACCAGGATGAAGCCGATCACCGGGCTGATCTTCAGCCGCGCGAACGCCGGAATCACCAGCCCGGCCGCGCCGAGGATGACCAGCGCGTCGCTGAAGCCTTTATTGTCCAATCCCATCGCCATGGGGATATCTAGCCATGCCGGGAAAGGTTTGTCAGCCGATGACTGACACAGATGTGCTGATTGTCGGCGGCGGGCCGGCCGGGATGGTCGCGGGACTGCTCTTCGCGCGCGCCGGGGTGAAGACTTTGGTGCTTGAGAAGCATGGCGATTTCCTGCGCGATTTCAGGGGGGATACGGTGCATCCCTCGACGCTGCGCATCTTCGACGAGCTGGGGATGCTGCCCGATCTGCTGAAGCGGCCGCATAACCGGGTCGACGAACTCAGCGCCCGGATTGGCGGCAAGACGATCAAGGTGGCCGATTTCCGTCACTTGAAGGTGCCCGCGCCCTATATCGCGCTGATGCCGCAATGGGAGTTCCTCGATTTCGTCGCGGAACGGGCCCGGCGCTATCCGGCCTTCACCCTGCGGCAGACATGCGAGGCGGTCGCGCCGATCGAGGAGGATGGGCGCGTGACGGGCGTGCGGACGAAGGACGGCGGCGAGGTTCGTGCAAAGCTCGTCATCGCCTGTGACGGGCGCGATTCGCATTTCCGCACCGGGCTGCCGCTGACGACGGTCGGCGCACCGATGGACGTGTTCTGGTTCCGCATCCCCAAGATAGCGCAGCCCGACAATGACAGCATGGGGGTGTTCGACACCGGTGTGATCTTCGTGCTGATCGACCGCGGCGAATATTGGCAATGCGCCTTCGTTTTCGCCAAGGGCGCGGCCGAGCAGGTGCAGGCGCAGGGCATCGAGGCGTTCAAGGAGCGCGTTCGGGCGATCGGGCCGGAGACCGCCGCGATCGACGAGAGCGTGACGAGCTGGGACGATGTGAAGCTGCTGACCGTGACCGTCGACCGGCTTGAGACATGGGACCGGCCGGGCCTGCTCGTCATCGGCGATGCGGCGCATGCGATGTCGCCGATCGGCGGGGTGGGGATCAATCTCGCGATCCAGGATGCGGTCGCGACCGCCAATCTGCTCGCCGGGGCGATGGCGAAGGGCGAGGATCCCGATCCCCTGCTCCACAAGGTGCGCGATCGCCGCATCGGCGCCGTGCGGATCACCCAGGGGGTACAGAAGCTGGTGCAGGACAATGTGGTCGAGCCGGTACTGAGCAGCACGGCGCCGATGGACGGGCCGCCGCTGATCGCGCGGTTGCTCAATCGGGTCGAGTTGCTGCGGCGGATCCCGGCACGGGCGGTGGGGATGGGCGTCCGGCCGGAGCATGTCCGCTCGCCCGAGGCGTGATGTTGTGCCGTGAGACGCCCTAATCAGATTGACGGCAATTCTACCGAATAAGTGCCGCCTTTAAACGCTCTTCCGCCAGCCGATAACACATAGCCCCAGCATCACGACGTTGCCGACCAGATCGAGCAGGCCAACCCAGGTGAACACTGGATCGACCAGCGTGAACCATCCATCGAACGCGAAGAAAGGCAGCAGCGCGATGCCGTAAGCGAGGAAGGTCGCGCGGGTGAAGCGGGTGAAGGCGCAGAACAGGCCCGACAGCAGCGCCTGCGCGCCGAAACAGGCGATCGCGAAGGGCAGGATCAGCGTGCCGGCCCGGTATTGGGGCTGGAAGGTGAGATCGATGACACTTTGCGGCGCAAGCAGCGCCCAGCCGCCGAGCACGAAAAACACCGCCGCAATGCCCCATTGGATGCGGCTGACGGTGATCGAGTCGGCGGCGGATGTGCTTATCTGGAGCTTCCCATCGCGGTTTCGAGGTTGATGCGGACTTCCTCGAAGAACTGCTCGGTGGTCATCCAGGGCTGCTCCGGCCCGATCAGGATCGCGAGATCCTTGGTCATCTTGCCGCTCTCGACCGTGTCGACGCAGACCTTTTCGAGCAGCTCGGCGAACTCGGTCACTTCGGGGGTGCCATCGAACTTGCCGCGATATTTCAGGCCGCCGGTCCAGGCGAAGATCGAGGCGATCGGATTGGTCGAGGTCGCCTTGCCCTGCTCGTGCATGCGGAAGTGGCGGGTGACGGTGCCGTGCGCGGCTTCCGCCTCGACCGTCTTGCCGTCTGGAGTGAGCAGCACCGAGGTCATCAGGCCGAGCGAGCCGAAGCCCTGGGCGACCTGGTCGGACTGCACGTCGCCGTCGTAATTCTTGCAGGCCCAGACGAATTCGCCATGCCATTTGAGCGCCGAGGCGACCATGTCGTCGATCAGGCGATGCTCATAGACGATGTTCGCTTCCTTGAACTTGTCCTTGAATTCGGCCTCGAAAACCTCGGCGAACAGATCCTTGAAGCGGCCGTCATAGGCCTTGAGGATGGTGTTCTTGGTCGAGAGATAGACCGGCCAGCCGAGATTGAGGCCGTAATGCATCGAGGCGCGGGCGAAATCGCGGATCGAGTCATCCAGGTTGTACATGGCCATAGCCACGCCGGAGCCGGGCGCCTTGTAGACCTCATGCTCGATCACCGCGCCGTCTTCGCCGACGAACTTGATGGTCAGCGTGCCCTTGCCGGTTAACTGGAAGTCTGTCGCCTTGTACTGGTCGCCGAAGGCATGGCTGCCGACCACGATGGGCTGGGTCCAGCCAGGGACCAGGCGCGGCACGTTCTGGCAGATGA
>NZ_JAQGLC010000019.1 GCF_028293085.1 Sphingomonas bacterium | reverse complement strand
GGGAGGGGCTAGGGGAGGGCCTGTCCAATAGCGACGCGCCGCGCTCCGGACACGCCCTCCCCCGACCCCTCCCGCAAGCGGGAGGGGAGAAGAAGGACTGGACCCGCCAGGAAATCGCCGCCCTGTTCGATCTCCCCTTCACCGAACTCGTCTTTCGCGCCGCCGAAACCCACCGCGCACACCACGCCGCCGGCGAGGTCCAGCTCTGCACGCTTCTGTCGATCAAGACCGGCGGCTGCCCCGAGGATTGCGGCTATTGCTCGCAATCCGCCTCGGCCGATTCAGGCCTCAAGGCCGAAAAGCTGATGGACGTCGACGCCGTCCTCGCTGCCGCGGCCGAGGCCAAGGCGGCGGGTTCGCAGCGTTTCTGCATGGGCGCCGCCTGGCGCAATCCCAAGGACCGCGACATGGGCGCGGTGGTGGCGATGGTCGAGGGCGTGAAAGCGATGGGCCTCGAAACCTGCATGACCCTCGGCATGCTCGAACCCCACCAGGCCGAGCAGCTCGCCGAGGCGGGGCTCGATTACTACAACCACAATATCGATACCTCGCCCGAACATTATGGCGACGTGATCACCACCCGGACCTTCCAGGACCGTCTCGACACGCTCGCCAATGTTCGCGACGCGGGGATCAATGTCTGCTGCGGCGGCATTGTCGGCATGGGCGAGACCCGCGCCGACCGGGTCGGCTTCGTCCACGCGCTGGCGACCTTGCCGAAGCATCCCGAAAGCGTGCCGATCAACGCGCTGGTGCCGGTGCGCGGCACCGTGCTCGGCGACATGCTCGCCGATACGCCGCTGGCGAAGATCGACGATGTGGAGTTCGTCCGCACGGTCGCCGTCGCGCGCATCACCATGCCGCTGTCGATGGTCCGCCTCTCGGCCGGCCGCGAGAGCATGAGCGAGGCGACTCAGGCTTTGTGCTTCCTCGCCGGCGCCAACTCGATCTTCACCGGCGAGAAGCTGCTCACCACCGGCAATGCCGGCGGCGGCGCGGACGCGGCACTGTTCGCCAAGCTCGGCCTCAAGCCGATGGAAGGCGAAGAGCCGATGCGGGTGGGGGCAGCATGAGGGTCAATATCCGAAGGCCCGCGATTGTTCTCTCGCTGCTATCGGCGTTTTATTGGCTGACCTTCCAGAGCTTCGGGCAGTTCGTTTTCAGTAGCCAGACGGCCTCTCATCAGCATCCTGACATGTGGGTGGTTTGGCTCCTGACCGGCCTTCCCGCCATCGTTTATGCAATTGCTTGCCTGCTCTTCTGTCACTGGCTGGCGCGGCGTGTCGCGCGTCAGGTCGCTACGTTTCCCAAGGACTAGCTGATGTTCAAGAAAATCCTGGTCGCCAATCGTGGCGAGATCGCCTGCCGTGTCATGCGCACCGCCAGGAAAATGGGCATCGCCACGGTCGCGGTCTATTCGGATGCCGATGCGCGCAGCCCGCATGTGCTGATGGCCGACGAGGCCGTCCGCCTCGGCCCAGCGCCCGCCAATGAGAGCTACCTCAAGGCCGAGCTGATCCTGCTCGCCGCGAAGGAAACCGGTGCCGACTGCATCCATCCCGGCTACGGCTTCCTCTCCGAGCGCGAGAGCTTTGCGCGCGCCTGCGCCGAGGCCGGCATCGCGTTCGTCGGCCCGCCGCCCAAGGCCATCGCCGCGATGGGCGACAAGATCGAATCCAAGAAGCTCGCCAAGGCGGCCGGCGTCAATGTCGTGCCCGGTTTCCTCGGCGAGATCGACGATACCGAGCATGCCGTCCGCATCGCGTCGGACATCGGTTATCCGGTGATGATGAAGGCCTCGGCCGGCGGCGGCGGCAAGGGCATGCGGCTTGCCTATAGCGAGCAGGATGTCCGCGAGGGCTTCGAGGCGACCAAGCGCGAGGGCCTTGCCAGCTTCGGCGACGACCGCGTTTTCATCGAGAAGTTCATCGAAAGCCCGCGCCACATCGAGATCCAGGTGATGGGCGACAGCCAAGGCAACATCGTCTATCTCGGCGAGCGCGAATGCTCGATCCAGCGCCGCCACCAGAAGGTCGTCGAGGAGGCGCCGTCGCCCTTCGTCACGCCCGAAATGCGCAAGAATATGGGCGAGCAGGCGGTCGCGCTGGCCGCGGCGGTCGGCTATTTCAGCGCGGGCACCGTCGAACTGATCGTCTCGGGCGCCGACACCTCGGGCAAGGGTTTCTACTTCCTCGAGATGAACACCCGGCTCCAGGTCGAGCATCCCGTCACTGAATGCATCACCGGGCTGGATCTGGTCGAGCTGATGATCCGCGTTGCCGCCGGCGAGCCGCTCGGCTTCACCCAGGACGATGTCACGCTCACCGGCTGGGCGATCGAGAATCGCGTCTATGCCGAGGATCCCTATCGCGGTTTCCTGCCCTCGATCGGCCGCCTCGTGCGCTACAACCCGCCCGAGGATGAACGGCCCGAATATGGTCCGGTCGCGGCGGACGGCAACGGTTATATCCGCGTCGATGACGGCGTCCGCGAAGGCGGCGAAGTCAGCATGTTCTACGATCCGATGATCGCCAAGCTGATCACCTGGGCGCCGACCCGCACCGAAGCGGTCGACCTGCAGATCGCCGCGCTCGATCGCTTCGAGATCGAGGGGCCGGGCAATAATGTGGATTTCGTGTCGGCGCTGATGCAGCATCCGCGCTTCCGCGACGGCGCGCTCACGACCGGCTTCATCGCCGAGGAATATCCCGACGGTTTCCACGGCGCCCCCGCGTCGCCCGAACTGCTCCGCGACCTCGCCGCGATCGCCGCCTTCGCCGCCACCGCCGAGGCCGATCGCGCCCGCCGTATCGACGGCCAGCTCGGCAAGCGCCTGCGCCCGCCGGCCGAGTGGGTGGTCAGGATCGACGACGCCGAGCACCAGGTTGCGGTTTCGACCGACGGCATCACCGTCGACGGCGAGGATCTCGAGATCGCGCTCGAATACACGCCCGGTGACCGGGCGGTGGAGGCCGAGATCGGCGACCAGGATCTCACCGTGAAGATCGCCCGCACCCGTGGCGGCTTCCGGCTCACCACGCATGGCGCCTCGCATGTCGCGCGCGTGCTCCCCGCCCATATCGCGCCCCTTGCGGAGCATCTGATTGAGAAGATCCCGCCCGATCTCTCCCGCTTCCTGCTCGCGCCGATGCCCGGTCTGCTGATGCGGCTCGATGTCGGCCCCGGCGACAAGGTCGAGGCCGGCCAGCCGCTCGCGGTGGTCGAGGCGATGAAGATGGAGAATATCCTGCGCGCGGTGAAGGCGGGCAGGGTCAAATCGGTGAATGCGGCGCCGGGCGACAGCCTCGCCGTCGACGCCGTGATCCTGGAGATGGAATAGACGCCACAGTATCGGGGAAGCATTCGGCAAATCCTCTTCAAAGGAGAGGATTAGTTGGCTCCCGCACCCTCTTGCGCGTCCCACGCGACAAATTGCGACAATAAATCGATGGACCCAAACCGGCCCCATAGCCATTTGGACATCATGTTTCGCTCGCGCATCCTTTTGCTGCTCACCGTCGCCCTGCCGCTCCAGGCGTGCGTGGTCGGCCCCGATTATGCGCCGCCCGCGCCGGCTGCGCTGGGCGTCCCGGGTAATTATTCGACTCCCGCGCCCGTCGGTCAGCCAGCCGACCTGACCGCCTGGTGGACCAGCTTCAACGATCCGCTGCTCACTTCGATCGTCGACCGCGCCCGCGCCGGCAATCTCGATATCGCGCAGGCCGTGGCGCGCCTCCGCCAGGCGCATGAATCGCTGGTCCAGTCGCGCGCCGATCTGCTGCCGAGCGTCTCCGGCTCGGCGGGCTATAATCGCTCGCTGTTCGACAATGTCGGCGCGCGCGACAATTTCTCGGTCGGCGCGAACGTCGCCTACCAGGCCGATCTGTTCGGCGGCGTGAAGCGCGGCATCGAGGCATCGCGCGCCACCTATCAGGGCAGCGGCTTCGATCTCGCCACGGTGCAGACCTCGATCGAGGCGGAGGCCGCGCGCAACTACATCCTCGCCCGCCAGGCGCAATCCAATCTCGCCATCGCGCGGGGCTCGCTCGGCCTCCAGGACGATAATCTCGAGATCAGCGGTTTCCGCGTCCAGGCCGGACTGGTCTCGTCGCTCGACGTCGAGCAGTCGCGGGCGCAACGCGCCCAGACCGCGGCGACCATCCCGTCGCTCGAACAGAATTATCAGTCGGCGGTGAACCGGCTCGGCGTGCTGACCGGCCAGGCGCCGGGCGCGCTCAAGGCCGAGCTGGAGGCGACCGCGCCGATCCCGAAAGGGCCTGACAGTGTCGCGGTCGGCATTCCCGCCGATACGCTGCGCCAGCGTCCCGACGTCCGCGCCGCCGAACGCCAGCTCGCCGCCGCCACCGCGCAGATCGGGGTTACCGAGGCGCAGCTTTATCCGGCGCTCAACATCACCGGCAATATCGGCACGGCGGCCTCGTCGATCGGCAGCCTGGCGAGCATCGTCACCGGCGGGCTGTTCGCCGGCCTGACCCAGCTGATCTTCGACGCCGGGCGCACCCGCTCGCGCGTCCGGGCGCAGGAGGCCGCCGCCGAGGGCGCTCTCGCCAACTACAAACAGGTGGTGCTGACCTCGCTCGAAGATGTCGAGAACGCGCTCACGGCGCTGCAAGCGGCCAAGAAGCGGCAGGTGCAGTTCGCGATCGCGCTCGATGCGTCCAACAACAGCGCGATCCTGTCGCGCAGCCAGTATCGCGCCGGGCTGACCGACATCACCACGCTCAACACCAATGAGAGCGCCCTGCTCTCGGCGCAGAACGGGCTTTCCAACGCCAAGGCCGATCAGGCCCAGGCGATCGTGCAACTCTATCTCGCGCTTGGCGGCGGCTGGGACAGCTCGACTGTCCCGCAAGCGCCCCAGGCCCCGACACCCTAGGAACCCCGATGGCCGATCCGAACAGCAACGACCTTGACGACTTTCTCGGCGTGAAGCCCGCGCCGGCCTGGCACGGCTATGTCAAATGGGTGCTGGTCGCTGTCGGCGTGATCCTGTTGCTGCTGCTTGCGCGCGCCTGGTTCATGGGCGGCACCAAGGCCGATTACGCCACCGAGCAGGTCGCGCGCGGATCGCTGTCGGTCACCGTGTCGGCAACGGGCAAGCTCGCCCCGATCAATCAGGTCGAGGTCGGTTCGGAACTTTCGGGCCTCGTCACCAAGGTGGTGGTCGATGTGAATGATCGCGTGGTTGCCGGCCAGCCGCTGGCATTGGTCGATCCGTCGCGCTTCCAGGATACGGTCAACCAGAGCAAGGCGGCGCTCGACGCCGCCGTCGCGGCGGTGGGACAGAACCAGGCGACGCTCGCCCAGTCCAACGCCCAGCTCGGGCGCCTGCAGGAGGTCAGCCGGCTGTCGGGCGGGCGCGTCCCCGCCAAGACCGAGATGGAGCAGGCCATTGCCGATCGCGATCGTGCCATCGCCAATCTGCGCGCGGCCCAGGCGAATGTCGTGTCGGCGCGTGCCGCTTTGTCGTCGAACGCAACGCAGCTCACCAAGACGGTGATCCGCTCGCCGGTCAACGGCGTGGTGCTCGCCCGCCAGATCGAGCCGGGCCAGACCGTCGCCGCCTCGTTCAGCACGCCGACCCTGTTCGTCATCGCCCAGGATCTGTCGACCATGAAGCTCGAGGTCGCGATCGACGAGGCCGATGTCGGATCGGTCAAGCAGGGCCAGCAGGCGACCTTCACCGTCGATGCCTTTCCGGGCAAGACCTTCCCCGCTTCGATTACCCGAGTCGATCTCGGATCCAATCTGAGCGCGCAGTCGACCACCACCACGACGGCGACCACGACCGCGCAGGTCGTGTCCTATGGCGCGACGCTCAGCGTCGCCAACGCCGACGAGCAATTGCGTCCGGGCATGACCGCGACCGCGGATATCGTGACGACGGCGAAGAACAATGTGCTGCTCGTCCCCAACGCCGCGCTGCGCTTCAAGCCGACCGTGGCCGCACCGGCCGCTGCCGCCAGTGGCGGGATCGCCGGTGCTCTGGTCCCCACAAGGCGCCGCGGCGGCGGCGCGGGCGGTGCCGCGCGGACGGCGACGATCGGCAACGGCGCGAAGCAGACCGTCTATATCAAGGACGAGAGCGGCCAGCCCAAGCCCGTGCAGATCACGACCGGCGAAACCAACGGCACCATGACCGAGGTGGTTGGCGGCGACCTGAAGCCGGGCGACCTGGTGATCACCGGTCAGCTGTCGGGCACCAGCAAGGCGGGTACCGGCCAGCGCCGCCGCTCGGGC
>NZ_JAQGLC010000343.1 GCF_028293085.1 Sphingomonas bacterium | reverse complement strand
CGAGCGATGATCCCCCCCCCCCTTCCGGGGTGGGGTTGGGGGGGGGCAGTCCGCGACCTCGGACGCGACGATTGGGGTGAGGGCGTCCCCCACCCCAACCCCTCCCCTGAAGGGGAGGGGCGATCATCGCTCGCTCAGATAATAACGATCCGTGGCGTTCAGCGCCGCGTCCAGCTCGTACACGATCGGCTGCCCGGTCGGAATCTCCAGGCTGGTGATCTCGTCGTCGGGGATGTTCGACAGATGCTTGACCAGCGCGCGGAGCGAATTGCCGTGCGCGGAGATCAGCACGCGCTGGCCGTCCTTCAGGGCGGGGGCGATCCGCCCCTCCCAATAAGGCAGCACGCGCGCGATCGTGTCCTTCAGGCTTTCGGTCGACGGGATCGCGATCCCGGCATAGCGGCGGTCCTGAGACAGGTCGAACGCACTGCCCGGTTCCAGCGGCGGCGGCGGAATATCGAAGCTGCGGCGCCAGATATGGACCTGCTCGTCACCATGCTTCGCCGCGGTCTCGGCCTTGTTCAGCCCGGTCAGCCCGCCATAATGCCGCTCGTTCAGCCGCCAGTCCTTCTCGACCGGCAGCCACAGCCGGCCCATTTCCTCCAGCGCGAGGTCGAGCGTCTTGATCGCGCGGGTCTGCAGGCTGGTGAAGGTCAGATCGAAATCCAGCCCCTTCTCCGCCATCAGCCGGCCGGCGGCGCGCGCTTCCTCGGCGCCCTTTTCGGTCACGTCGACATCCCACCAGCCGGTGAAGCGGTTTTCGAGGTTCCACGCCGACTGGCCGTGGCGGATCAGGACGAGAATGGGCATGGCGACTCCTTTGGGGGGGACGCCTAGATGCCGTCGATCACCTCGGCAAGCACCTCGAGGCACGAATGCGCGAGCTTCTTGCTCCGCTCCGGCGACCAGCCGAACTCGGCATCCGGGTTCGGATCGTGATCCTTGAACGGCATCTCCAGCGTCATGCCGACCGCGCCGAAGCGCTCGGCGAGCTGGTTGGTCGACATGGTCAGGTTCGCCTTGCCCGCGCCCGATTTGTCATAGCCCTTCTCGGTCTGGAAATCGGGGGTGTGATCGGCGAGCCGGCGGGCAAAATCGTAGAATTTACCGCCCAGCGCGTCGGTCCAGCTCGGAATTCCCTCGAAGCCCGCCAGGAAATTGGCCGGGATCGCCTCGTCGCCATGCACGTCGATCGCGAACGTCACGCCGGTCTCGTCCATCGCGTTTCGGACGCACAATACTTCCGGGCTCTTCTCGGCCGAGGGCGCATGCCATTCGCGGTTGAGATTCACGCCGGCGGCGTTGGTGCGCAGATGCCCGCGGAACGTCCCGTCGGGATTCATGTTCGGCACGATGTGGAAGGTCGCCTTGCTCAGCAGCGCCTGCGTCACCGCATCGTCGGTGTCGGTCAGCCGCTCCAGCGCGCCCTCCATCCACCATTCGGCCATGGATTCGCCGGGATGCTGGCGTGCATAGAGCCAGACCGGCTTGGGCCCGTTGCCGATCCTCAGATAATCGATCGCCCGCCCGTCGAGCGACTGGCCGAGCTGGCGGTGCGTGACCCCGGGCTGCGCCGCCGTCGCGGCGATCAGCGCGTCGTGCCGCTCCATCGTATAGGGCGCGAAATAGGCGAACCAGACGAGCTCGCTATCCCCCGCCCAGTCGAATTCGAGCACGCCGTCGGCATAGCGCGTCTCGATCATCCGCCAGTCGATTCGATCGGTAGAGGCGCGCGCCTTGTAGCCCGGCCAGCCGAACGGATAGGCCGAGGACCCGGCATTGACGATCCGGCAGGTAAGCTTGCGCCCCTTCGCCCCGGCCACCCGGAAATAGAACCATTGATAGAAATCGGACTGGTGATCCGTCACGATCTCCAGGTCGATGCGCGTGGTGTCTTCGGTGCCGGTGATGGCCACGAGGCGGATATTGCCGCCATCGAAGGCGGCGTTGATCTGAATGCTCATTTGACGGTGATAGAACGACCCGATTCGCCGGGGAAGCCCAGGAACAGCGCATGGGCCAGTTTGCCCGCCGCCACGCTCGCCTGTGAGTCGGGCGCCTTGTCGTCGGCCTGGGTCCGGGCGCGGCCCTCCCAGATCACCGTGCCGTCGCTGCGCCGCCGGATCTGCACCGACAGGTCGCTCGCGGTGACATAATGCGATCGGCGCTTGCCGATCGGGAAGGAAACGCCGCCGCCGACATCCACGCCACCGCCGCGGCCATAGGAGCCGCCACCGACGCCGAGGCCGACGCTGAACGGCGCCGGGCGCGGCGCGCCCTCGGTGGTGGTGCGGGTGAAGCCGACCACCGCGAGATACTGCCCGCTCGCCGCCGGCGCCGGCGCGCTATAGCCCTGCTGCAGCAGTTCGGCCTGGACGGCGCCGGCATAGGTGCCGAACTCCAGGGTGGCGGGCCCGCCGCCGGTCATCGGCTCCACCGTCACGGTGCCGCGTTCGAGCGGCGTGCCGAGGTGGAAGCGGGTCACTTCCACCGGCCCGCTCGTCGTGGTGGCGCATCCCGCGAGGCTCGTTGCCGCCAGCGCGATCAGCCATGTCCGTGCTGCCTTCATCGTGATATTCCTTTTCGAGCCCGTCGTTTCGTTCTTGTAACGCTCGATACGCCGTTCCGGGTTCCGTGTCGCGCGGGTTGACTTGCGACCCTCCCGTCCATATGCGGACGCCTCTTTCAAACACCCGAGAATCAAAGAAGCGAATCGATCATGAAGATCCGCAATTCCCTGAAGTCGCTCAAGGGGCGTCACCGCGACAACCGCGTGATTCGCCGCCGTGGCCGTACCTATGTGATCAACAAGACGAACCGCCGCTTCAAGGCCCGCCAGGGTTAAGTGAGCCGGCCGGCTGCCGTCGTTTTCGACGTCGGCAACGTCCTTTACGACTGGAACCCGAGGTTCCTCTACGAGCGCCTGATCGAGGACGATCAGGCGCTCGATGCGTTCCTGCGCGATGTCGCGACCAGGGAATGGCATTTCCAGCATGATGAAGGCCGCCCCTTCGCCGAGACCTCGGCCGAGCTGAGCGCAGAGTATCCCGAGCATGCCGATCTGATCGCGCTCTGGGGTCCGCGCTTCAACGAAACGATCCCCGACATGCTGCCGGGCATGGCCGATGTCATTGCCGAGCTCGACGCGGCCGGTGTCCCGCTGTTTGCGATCACCAATTTCTCCGGCGAATTCTGGGTGCCGTTCCGCGAGCGCGAGGCCGCGATCTTCGATCGGTTCCGCGACGTGGTCGTCTCGGGCGACGAGCGGCTGGTGAAGCCCGATCCCGCCATCTACCGCCTCGCGCTCGACCGATTCGGGCTGGAAGCGGGGGAGGCCGTGTTCATCGACGACCGCGCCGACAATGTCGCGGCGGCGAACCAGATTGGCATGCGCGGCCTGCAGTTCATCGACGCGCCGACGCTGCGCGGCCAGCTGAACGCGCTGGAGCTGCTGCCGGCCTGATCGGCCGACGAAATGACCGGAGAGAAGGGCTCGGGCAAATCACCCCTAGTGCGAATAGCCCTTCAGCTCGTCGCCGATCACCCGCACCACATGCAGCACATTGGTCGATCCCGGCGTGCGGAACGGCACGCCGGCGATCAGGATCACCCGGTCGCCGGCCTTGGCGATATTGTGGCGCAGCGCCATGCGCTTGGCCTTGGCGACCATGTCCTCGAAGGATTCCACGTCGCGGGTATGCACCGCATGCGTGCCCCACAGCAGCCCGAGCCTTCGCGCCGTCTCCAGCTTGGGGGTCAGCACGAGCAGCGGCACCGAAGGCCGCTCGCGCGCCACGCGCCGCGCGGTCGATCCCGACGAGGTGAAGCAGATGATCGCCGCCGCCGTGACGGTCGCGGCGATGTTCTTGGCCGCCTCGGCCAGCGCGTCGGCGGTGGTCGGGTCGGGCCGGGTGACGGTGAAATGGATGCGGTCGCCGTGCATCGGGTCGCGCTCGACCGCCTCGCCGATCGAATTCATCATCGCGACCGATTCGATCGGCCAGGCGCCCGCGGCGCTCTCGGCCGAGAGCATGATCGCATCGGCGCCGTCATAGACCGCGGTCGCGACGTCGGAGACTTCCGCGCGCGTCGGCGTCGGCGCGGTGATCATCGATTCGAGCATCTGCGTCGCCACGATCACTGGCCGGCCCAGCCGCCGCGCGGTCTCGACGATGCGCTTCTGCAGCGGCGGGACCGATTCGGGCGGCAATTCGACGCCGAGATCGCCGCGCGCGACCATTACGCCGTCGCATTGCTCGACAATCTCCTCCAGCCGGTCGATCGCCGAGGGTTTCTCGATCTTGGCCATCAGCGCTGCCTTGCCCTGGATCAGCTTGCGCGCCTCGGCGAGATCCTCGGGCCGCTGGACGAAGGAGAGGGCGATCCAGTCCACCCCCTGGTCGATCGCGAAGGCCAGGTCGCTGCGATCCTTCTCGGTCAGCGCCGCCATCGGCACGACCACGTCGGGCACGTTCAGCCCCTTGTTGTTGGACAGCGCGCCGCCGACCACCACGGTGGTGACGATCTTCTTTTCTTCATGGCTCTCGACGCGCAGCACCAGCTTGCCGTCGTCGAGCAGCAATCGCGCGCCCACCTCGATCGCCTCGAAGATCTCGCGGTGCGGCAGCTCTACCCGGGTCGCGTCGCCCGGCGTCTTGTCGCGGTCGAGAATGAAGGTCGATCCGGTGACCAGCTCGGTCCGGCCGCCCTCGAACTTGCCGACGCGCAGCTTCGGGCCCTGGAGATCGGCCAGGATCGTGGTCGGCCGGCCATATTTTTTCTCGAGGCTGCGGATCGCCTGGATCACCGCGACCTTCGATTGCTGGTCGCCATGGCTCATATTGACGCGGAACGCGTCGGCGCCCGCCTCGAACAGCCGGCCGATCATCTCGGCCGAGCTGCTCGCCGGGCCCAGCGTGGCGAGGATGCGGACCTTTCGCGATCGGGGGCTGATGGCCTTGGTCATGACAGCTTTTTCCTCGGCTTGTGCGCGACCGGCTCTAACCCCTATCTCCGATGGATCAACCTTGGAGCGCGCGAAATGGCGGATTTGGACATGATCGACGATGCGGTGGCGGCAGCGGCCTTCCGCCGGCTCGTCCTTCACCTGCGTCATCGCAGCGACGCGCAGAATGTCGATCTGATGGGGCTGGCCGGCTTCTGCCGCAACTGCCTGTCGGATTGGGTGCAGGAGGCGAGCGCCGGCGCGCTCGACAAGGATGCGGCGCGAGAAGCGATCTACGGCATGCCTTATGCGCAGTGGAAGGCGAGCCACCAGGGCGAGGCGACGCCGGAGCAACTCGCCCGCATGGCCGAAAGCGTCGCGAAGAATGCGTGACGAGCGCCCGCGCGTCGCCTAAAGCCCGCCCCTTTCCAACGAATCAAAATCCGGGGACTATTTCATGAGCGACGTGATCGCCGCCGACCAGCTTCGCCTTTTCATCGAGCGCATCGAGCGCCTCGAGGAGGAGAAAAAGGGCATCGCGGACGACATCAAGGATGTCTATGCCGAATCGAAATCGAACGGCTACGACACCAAGACGATGCGCACGATCGTCAAGCTGCGGCGGATGGAAAAGCATCACCGCGACGAGGCGGAGATGCTGCTCGACACCTACAAGGCGGCGCTTGGTCTGGACTGAGGTCCGGCCAAGCTTGTCGAACCACGGTAATATCTTCTAACCCGGCTCAACGAGAACAGGGCAGATCGAGAGACCCATGGCAGGCCATTCCAAATACAAGAACATCATGTACCGCAAGGGCGCGCAGGACAAGAAACGGTCCGCCGCCTTTTCCAAGCTCAGCCGCGAAATCACCGTCGCGGCGAAGATGGGCACGCCCGATCCGGACATGAATCCGCGGCTGCGCGCGGCGATCAACGCCGCCAAGGCGCAGTCCATGCCCAAGGACAATATCCAGCGCGCGGTGGACAAGGCCGCGCGGGGCGACGCGGAGAATTACGAGGAAATCCGTTATGAGGGCTTCGGCCCCGGCGGCGTCTCGCTGATCATCGAGGCGCTGACCGACAACCGCAATCGCACCGCCACCAACGTCCGCACCGCGGTGTCGAAGAATGGCGGCAATCTCGGCGCGAGCGGCTCGGTCAGCCACGGCTTCGACCGGATGGGCCTGATCTCCTATCCGGCGAGCGCGGGCGATGCCGACAAGGTGTTCGAGGCAGCGCTCGACGCGGGCGCGGAAGACGTCCAGTCGAGCGATGACGGTCACGAGATCTGGACCTCGAACGAGGCGCTGCACGAGGTGGTCAAGGCGATCACCCCGGTGCTCGGCGAGCCCGAGGGCGCCAAGCTCGCCTGGAAGCCGCAGACCATGGTCGATGTCGGCGAGGACGATGCCGGCCTGCTGTTCAAGTTGATCGACACGCTCGACGAGGATGACGACGTCCAGCAGGTCTGGGGCAATTACGAAGTCTCGGATGCCGTGCTGGAGAAGCTCGGTTGAATTCTCCCCTCCCGCTTGCGGGAGGGGCTGGGGGAGGGCGTGTCCCCAATCGCCCTCGTGCCGTTTTGACAGGCCCTCCCCTAACCCCTCCCGTAAACGGGAGGGGGATTTGATCATCCTCGGCCTTGATCCCGGGCTCGGCACCACCGGCTGGGGCCTGATCCGCGCCGAGGGTAACCGCCTGTCGCACCTCGCCAATGGCCGGCTGAAGACCGACAGCGCCGCACCCCTGCCGCGCCGCCTCGCCCATCTCGATGCAATGCTCTCGGCGCTGATCGTCGATCACGCGCCCGAAGCGGCGGCCGTCGAGGAAGTGTTCGTCAACGCCAACCCGCAATCCACGCTGAAGCTCGGCCAGGCGCGCGGCGTCGTGCTCTGCGCGGTGGCGCGCACCGGCATCCATGTCGGCGAATATGCCGCGCGCCTCGTCAAGAAGGCGGTCGTCGGCGTCGGCAGTGCCGAAAAGGCGCAGGTCCATGCAATGGTCGCGCGGCTGCTGCCAGGCGTGAAGATCGACGGACCCGATGCGGCCGACGCGCTCGCGGTGGCGATCTGCCACGCGCACCACATTGCCAACGCGCGGCGCGTACCCAATCCCTGACCCGTCACCCCGGACTTGTTCCGGGGTCCACCGTGCCGCATACGAAATGCGCGCGGCGCTTGCGGCCCGGTTGATGCCGGAACAAGTCCGGCATGACGGATTGAGCCACAGCACCCCATGATCGCCCATCTCAAAGGCCGCCTCGACTCCCTCGGCATCGATCATGCGGTGATCGATGTCGGCGGCGTCGGCTATCTCGTCGGCGCGTCGTCGAAGACGCTCGCGGCAATCGGCCCGGTCGGCGAGGCCGCGATGCTCCACACCGAGATGCTGGTCGCCGAGGATTTCATCCGCCTCGTCGGCTTCGCCACCGCCAATGAGCGCGACTGGTTCCGGATGCTGACCGGCGTGCAGGGCGTCGGCGCGCGTGTCGCGCTCGCGATCCTCTCGGCGCTCGATCCGTCGGATCTCAGCCGCGCCATTGCCGCGCAGGACAAGGCGATGGTCGCGCGCGCCAACGGCGTCGGCCCCAAGCTCGCCGAGCGGATCGTGCGCGAGTTGAAGGACAAGGTCGGCGGCATCGCGATCGGCGGCGCCACCCCGATCGCGGCGAGCGGGGCCGCCGCGGATGCCATTTCGGCCATGCTCAATCTCGGCTTCCGTCCCGCCGAGGCGAGCGCGGCGGTGGCGTCGGCGGAGGAGGAGCTGGGCACCGGCGCCAGCCTCGACGCACTGGTCCGGCTGGCGCTCCGCAAGGCCGCCAGGTGAAGCGCTGGTACGATCCCCGCACCGAATTCAGCCCCTATGAGTTCGGCGTCGCCCAGTCGGTGACGTTCGGGCTTCTCGGCATCATCATGGTAGCGCTCATCGCGACGCCGCTGAGGCAGCTCATCGACGGCCGGGCAGTCTTCACCATCTTTTTCCTCGGCATCGTCGTGCTGAACATCCTCTACTGGCTGTCGAAATGCCCCAACTGCGGGAAATCGGCGACGCGGCAGCGTTTGTTGTCGTGGCGCAACTTCGACGGACTGGGGCTGTTCCAGATCCAGAGATCTTGGCCGGAAAGGATCTGCGAAGATTGCGGCCACGATCTCACCAGGATCAGTGCCCGCCCGTGACTCGCCCGCCGTCGCTTGTTGCCCTTCCGCGAAGCTGATAATTCGGTTCCGGAAAATTTCAGGGGGATGGACGATGGGCAATGTCGCGGTGATCCAGGGCATCTATGACGCATTCGCCATCGGCGACATTCCCGGCGTCTTCGCCAACATGCACCCCGGCACCGTCTGGAACGAGGCGGAGAATTTTCCTTATGCCGTCACCAATCCGCATGTCGGCCCCGATGCGATCCTGGCGGGCGTGTTCGGCCCGATCATGGGCGACTGGGACGGCTTCTCGGCGACGCCGGAACAGATCCTCGATGCCGGCGACCATGTCGTGGCGCTCGGCAGCTATACCGGCACGGCGAAGGCGACCGGCACGCCGCTGAACGCGCAATTCGCTCATGTCTGGCGGCTGGCCGACGGCAGGGTCGAAGCTTTTCAGCAATATGCCGATACGCTCCAGGCGGCCCGAGCGCTGGGCGGATGATCGCACGGCTCTGGCACGGCGCCGTCCCGGCGGCGAAAGCGGATGCCTATCTCGCGCAGATGCGCAGCGTCGCCATCCCCGATTACAAGGCCACGCCCGGCAATCTCGGCGCCTGGTGCCTGCACCGCGCCGAGGGCGATGTGGTGCATTTCCAGATGCTCAGCTTCTGGCCCGATGTGGACGCGATCAAGCGCTTCGCCGGCGAGGCGTATGAGGTCGCGAAATATTACGACTTCGACCGCGATTTCCTGGTCGAGCTGGAGCCGTACGTCACGCACTATGAGCTCAACGACAGCTAGGCTCGATCCCTCTCCCGTTCGTTTCGAGCGACGTCGAGAAACCTGCGCCGCGTCCGATCAAAGTGTCTCGACGTCGCTCGACGCGAACGGCGGTCAAACGATCGGCGTCACCAGCGGCTCTCCCGCGAAATGCGCATCGAGATTGGCCAGCACCAAGGCCGCCATCTCCGCCCGGCACTCCACCGTCGCGCTGCCCTGGTGTGGCACCAGCACGACCTGATCCATCGCCCACAGCGCCTCGGGCACCTGCGGCTCG
>NZ_JAQGLC010000015.1 GCF_028293085.1 Sphingomonas bacterium | reverse complement strand
CACCTCCGGTTAAGCCGCGCTGCGCTTTGATCATGCGGCAAATACCGCTACGATGGCCGCAAAACCGGTTTCCAAGGTAGTATCCCAATGTCCCGTGCATTTCTCCAGGCCACCGCGATCGCCGCCGTCCTCGCGATCGTGCCTATCGGCACCAGCGCCATGGCCGCGGTCGATACCGACACCTATCGCGAGATCGACCAGTTCATGGACGTCTTCAACCGGGTGAAGGCGGACTATGTCGACAAGGTCGACGACAAGACGCTGATCAAGGGCGCCATTTCGGGCATGCTCGCCGCGCTCGATCCGCACAGCGCCTATGAGACCGGGCTCGATTACGACAATCTGCGGATCCAGACCTCGGGCAGCTATGGCGGCCTCGGCCTCAGCGTCACGATGGAGGATGGCGCGGTCAAGGTGATCACGCCGCAAAAGGACACCCCCGCCTGGCGCGCCGGCGTGAAATCCGGTGACTATATCACCCATATCAACGGCAAGCTGATCTATGGCGACACGCTCGACGAGGCGATCACCGAGATGCGCGGCCCCCCGGGCAGCAAGATCGTTGTCACCCTGATCCGTCCCGGCCACGACAAGCCGATCGAGCTGAGCATGGTGCGCGAGCGCATCGTCCAGCAGCCGGTCAAATGGGAAGTGAAGAACGGCATCGGGGTGATCAACATCCTGACCTTCTCGGAAAATACGGGGGAGGCGACCAAGGCCGCGATCCTCGGCATCGAGAAATCGCTCGGCCATGCCCCGCTCGGCTATATCGTCGATCTGCGCGACAATGGCGGCGGGCTTCGCGACGAGGCGGTCAATGTCGCCGACAATTTCCTGAACTATGGCGAGATCGTCTCGGAGCGCGGCCGCGAAAAGAGCGACATCCAGCGTTTCTACGCCCATAATGGCGATTATGCGCGCGGCCTGCCGGTGATCGTGCTGACCAATCCGGGCACCGCTTCGGCCTCGGAGATCGTCGCGGGTGCCTTGCAGGATCATCACCGCGCGCTGATCATGGGCGAGCGCTCCTTCGGCAAGGGTTCGGTGCAGACCGTGCTCGATCTCGGCAATTCGACCGCGCTCCGCCTCACCACCTCGCGCTACTACACGCCCTCGGGCCGGTCGGTGCAGGAGGGCGGGATCGAGCCCGACATCAAGGTGCCGCAGATTTCCGACGTGGATTACAAGACGCGCCCGGTGTTCCGCGAGGACGATCTGCGCCGCCACCTGATCAACGAGGTCAAGGCCGACAATTCGGTGCTCGAGGAAGACACCAAGACCGATCCGCGCTTCGCCGCCACGCCCGAACAGTTGAAGGCGAAGGGCATCGACGATTTCCAGCTCGATTACGCGCTGAAGACGATCGGCCGGCTCGGCGCCGCGCCGCAGGTCGCGAGTGTCGCGCCGGTGAAGCGTTGATCCGGCAATGACCCGCGACCGCTTCACCACCGCCCGCGCGTTGGCGCTGCTGCTGCCGCTCGCGCTGATGGCCGGCGCGCTCGCCTTCCAATATGTCGGCGGCCTCTACCCGTGCGAAATGTGCTGGTGGCAACGCTATCCCCACATCGCCGCGATCGTCCTCGCGGCGCTCGCCTTCGTCATGCCGGGCATGGCGGGCAAACGCGCGCTGGTCGCGGCGGCGGCGATCGCGATCCTCGTCAGCGGCGGCATCGGCGTCTTCCACGCCGGCGTCGAATATCATTGGTGGGAAGGCATCACCGCCTGCGCCTCGACGATGCACGGCAGCGGCGGCTCGGTCCAGGAGATGCTCGACCGAATCATGAAGGCCCCGGTGGTGCGCTGCGACGTGGCGCAATGGACCCTGTTCGGCATCTCGCTGGCCGGCTTCAACGCGATCGTCTCGCTGATCGGCGGCGCGGCAGTCTTGTGGCTGATGCGGCGGCGCAATCCCTCGGCCTTCAGATGAGCGGCTGGCGGCCCGGCGACGCGAAACGCGCGACGAACGCGATGATCCGGGTCGATCAGGCGGGCGAATATGGCGCGACGCGCATCTATGCCGGGCAGCTCGCGGTGATGGGGGATCGCACCCCCGCCGCGCGGAAGATCGCCGGCATGGCCGGGCAGGAGGAACGCCACCGCGCATTCTTCGACGCGATGATGGCCAGGCGCGGCGTGCGCCCGACCCTGCTCCAGCCCTTCTGGAACATGGCCGGTTTCGCGCTTGGCGCGGCGACGGCGGCGCTCGGGCCCGAAGCGGCGATGGCCTGTACCGCCGCGGTCGAGACCGAGATCGACAAGCATTATTCGGAACAGCTGGAATCGCTCGCAGACAGCGATCCGGAACTGTCGGCGGCGATCGCCGATTTCCAGGCCGAGGAGGTCGAGCACCGCGACACGGCGCTTGCCTCGGGCGCCGAGCGCGCCCCGGCCTACCCCTTGCTGAGCGGGTTGATCCGGCTCGGCTGCAAGGTGGCGATCGCGACGGCGAAGCGGATTTGAACGGGAGAGAGTGATGATTGCCAGGATCATGGCGGCGGCATTGGCGCTGGCCGCGACCGGCGCCGCCGCGGCGCAGACGGTGGGCCCGGTCCTGCCCGGCGTGCGGCCGTCGAAGCCCGAGGGCCCCGCCGAAGTATCGCGCAACGCGCCGATCAACGGCGTGCTGACCCTGTTCGGCAACGAGCGCTGCCCGACCGACGCGAGCGGCGCCGAGGTCGTGGTGTGCGTCCGCAGCAGCGCGGCCGAGCAGTTCCGCATCCCGAAGGGCCTGCGCGATTTCAAGATCACGCCCGAGAACCAGGCCTGGGCGGTCAAGGCGCAGGGGCTGGTCAACGATCCGACCGTTGGCGGCGGTGTCGGCAGCTGCTCGACGGTCGGCCCCGGCGGACAGAGCGGCTGCTTCCTGAAACAGGCCGAAGCGTCGCGGCGCGAGAACAAGGACAAGAAGGAAGATCAGCAGAAACTCGAGGACTCGCTGCCCTGATCGTCTCCCCGGTTGCGGCCGGGCAGGACGGACTTTAGGGTGACGCCTTCCTCGAGGCGGGATTTCTATGGCGACGGTGGCGGCAGGGGCGAAGCGGGCGAAACCGCTGACCGCCGATGGATATGAGAAATTCCTCGCGGTCGCGGCGATCGCCTTGCTCATCACCGTACTGGTGGCGCTGGCGCGGGGTTATCAGCATTGGGGCGCCGTCCCGCCGCTGGTCTGGGCGCATCTCGCCACGATCCTTCCCGCGCTGGCGCTGACGCCGGTGATGCTGTTGCGGCCGCGGGGCGACAAAAACCACCGCCTGCTCGGCAAGATCTGGGTCGCGGCGATGTTCCTGACCGCCCTGCTCTCGTTCGGCGTGCGCGAAAGCCATCACGGCAGCCTGAGCTTCATCCACCTCATCTCGGCCTATGTGATTGTCGCCGCGCCGCTTATATGGTGGACGGCACGCAATCACCATGTCGCCCGGCACCGCACTCAGGTGCGCGGCATGGTGACGGGCGCGCTGCTCGTCGCCGGCTTCTTTACCTTCCCCTTCGGGCGAATGCTCGGTTCCTGGTTGTTCGCCTGACCCAATGAAGATCGCCTCATGACACTATCGACGCCCGTCCGCGGGCCGCACAAGCTTGCCCTTGGCCTGTTCGCGCTGGTCTGGTTCTCGATCAGCTGGTTCGGCTCCTTCGAGTTCAATCCCAACAACTCGACCCGCCTGTTCGCCGCGGTCTCGCTGGTCGAGCAGGGCGATGCGACGATCGACGAATATCATGAGCTGACGATCGACAAGGCGGAGTTCGGCAAGCATTGGTATCTCGACAAGGCGCCCGGCATGTCGCTGATGGCGATGCCGGCGGTGTGGATCGCCGACACGCTCACCGGCACCACCGCTCGGCCTTTTGCCAAGCGCCTGCAGGATCGCGGCCTCGCCGAATATATGCGGCTGCGGCTCAGGCTCGCGGTTGCGATGACCGTCGCGGTGCTGACCGCTTTCGCGACGGTGCTGCTGCTCGATCTCGCGACGGGCATCACCGGCAGCCCGCAGGCGGGCTTCGTCACCGCACTCGCTTATGCCCTCGCCACGCCCGTCTGGGGCTGGTCGACCACCCTGTTCGGCCATGCGCCGGTCAGCGCGCTGCTGCTGATCGCCACCTGGGCGATCTGGCGCGGTACGTCCGGCGAGCAGGAACTCGGGCGCTGGCGTTATCCGATCATGGCGGGCGCGGTGCTGGGCTGGGCGCTCGTCGTCGAATTTCCCGTCGTCATCCCCGCTTTCCCGATCTGCGTCTGGACGGTCTGGCGCACGCGAAATCTCTCCTGGGCGACGCGCGCGCGCCTGTTCGGGCTGGCGGCGGCGGCCGGGCTCGTCGCGCTGACCCCGCTGCTGATCTACAATCAGATCGCCTTCGGCACGCCGTTCAAGGTCGGCTATCAGGGCGTGGTCGGCTTTGACGGCATGAACCAGGGCTTTTTCGGGCTCACCTACCCCAAGATCGCGGTGCTGGCGGAGATCGTCTTCGGCACCGAACGCGGGCTGATCTGGGTCGCGCCGGTGCTGATCCTCGCGCCGTTCGGCATCGCGCGGCTGATCAGGGCGCCGGAGACGCGCGATCTCGGCTGGCTCGCCACGGCGATCGTCATCGCCGTGCTGCTGTACAATTCGGCCTATGTCTATTGGGACGGCGGGCATGCGACCGGGCCGCGCCATTCCGTCCCGATGATCGGCTTTCTCGCGCTGGGCATCGCGCCCTTGTGGCAGAGCTGGCGCGCGACCGGGCGCGGCTGGATCGCCGGGCTGGTCGGCTCGGGCATCGTCATCAATCTCGCCATCGCCGCGACCGAGATCGCCGCGCCGCACGGCTACCGCTTCCCGCTGGTCGATCCGATCCTGAAGAAATTCGTGGCGGGCGACATTCGCGATATCCCGGGCGAATATTGGGGATGGTCGCCCATGGTCGGGCTGATCCCCTGGCTCGTCATCACGCTGCCCTTGCTGTGGTGGCTGATCCGCCAGGCCGGCGTCGAGCCGGCGCCCGACTTGCGGGCGGCCGAGCTGGAGGATATTCGACAGTCTCTCGCGTGACTGGCGAATCGTGGAGCACCACGGGGAAGCGCGGGATGTGACAAAGCCGCTCGCCTGGGCATCCTCGAAACGAAGGAGCGTCCCCATGCCCGAGCTGTCGCCGATCCGCGTCGCCTTCCTGCTCTTCCCGAACGTCACCCAGCTCGATCTGACCGGCCCGGCCCAGGTGCTGTCGCGCCTCGGCAACGTCACGATCGATCTCGTCGCGCGCGAGATGGCGCCGGTGCCGACCGACGCCGGCTTCGCGCTGCTGCCGACCGCGACCTTCGCCACCGCGGTCCAGCCCGATATCCTCTGCATCCCCGGCGGCTTCGGCGTGAACGATGCGATGGAGGATGAAGCGACGCTCGCCTGGGTCAAACAGGTTGCGGGCGACGCGACCTGGGTGACCAGCGTCTGCACCGGCGCGCTGCTGCTCGGCGCGGCGGGCTTGCTCAAGGGGTATCGCGCAACCACGCATTGGGCGTCGCACCACCATCTCGCCGCGTTCGGCGCGATCCCGGTCAAGGAACGCGTGGTGTTCGACCGCGACCGCGTGACCGGCGGCGGCGTCACCGCCGGGATCGATTTCGGCCTCGCCCTCACTGCGGCGATTCGCGGCGAGGCGCATGCTCGTCTCGTCCAGCTCAGCCTCGAATATGATCCCGCCCCGCCCTTCGACTCGGGCTCGCCGGAGCGCGCCGACGACGCGACGATCGCGCGCTACCAGGCCCTGGCCGCGCGCGGCGCGCCCGATCGCGATGCGCGGACCGTGGCGGCGGCACAGGCGATAGACGCGGCCGGGGAGTCATGATCCGCGCATAGTATCATCGCATGCTCTTGCCTCAGCCGGCACGAGCGGCGATGTGGCTCGGACCGATTATACGGGAGAGCAAGATGTCTGGCGGATGGGCGGAATCCGCAAAGGCGTGGATCGCCGACATGGGGGACAGGGGCGATTTCGGCCGCGCCTTCGTGCTCGATCGGCCGATGATGGAGCGCGTTGCGGCTGGCGCCTTCGCCAATGCGCTCGATGTCGGCTGCGGCGAGGGCCGCTTCTGCCGCATGCTCGCTGCGCGCGGTATCAAGGCGGTCGGCATCGACCCGACCGAGGCCCTGATCGCCCAGGCCAGGCTGCGCGATCCGGGCGGCGACTATCGCATCGGCCGGGCGGAGGCGCTCGATTTCCCGGACGGCAGCATGGATCTCGTGATCAGCTATCTGTCGCTCATCGATATTCCCGATATCGCGCGTGCCATTGCCGAAATGGCGCGGGTGCTACGCCCGGGCGGCAGCCTGCTGATCGCCAATCTGACCAGCTTCAACACCGCGGGGCAGGGCGAGGGGTGGAAGGCCGGCCGCAACGGCAAGCTCCGTTTCTCGATCGATCATTATCTCGAGGAACGCCCCGATTGGGTCAGCTGGCGCGGCATCACTATCCAGAACTGGCATCGCCCGCTCGAAACCTACATGTCGCTGCTGCTACGTCAGGGGCTGGTGCTGACCCATTTTGCCGAGCCCGCCCCTTATGGCGGCGACGCGCGCAACGTCGATCGCTATCGGCGCGTTCCCTGGTTCCTCATCATGGAATGGCGCAAGCCCGCGCCCTGATCACGTGAGCAGGCGGATGCCCTGAGGTTTCGACTGTCAAAAAAACACGGTAACCGACTCGCACATTCCGACGATTCTGTGTTGGAATCAGTAAAACGCGAAACGCTTTACTTACGGCTTCGCCTTCAGCCCGCGCACCCGGTGCCAGATATAAAAGGCGACCAGCGCCACCAGCACCACGCCGATGATCGCGTCGGCGCTGTGGAACGCGGCCTTCACCCGGGGATCGCTGTTCCATTTGTCGCCGAGCTTCATGCCGAGCCAGGCCAGCCCGAAGCACCACGGCCAGGAACCGATAAAGGTGTAGATATGGAACGGCACCAGCTTCATCCGCGCGACCCCGGCGGGGAAGGCGATGAACGACCGGATCACCGGCAGCAACCGGCCGATCAGTACCGCGACATTGCCCCAGCGCGCGAAGAAGCGGTCGGCCATGTCGAGCTCGCCCGGGCCGATCAGCAGATATTTGCCCCAGCGCTCCGCGACCGGCCGGCCGCCGCGCTTGCCGATCTCGTAGGCGACGATCGAGCCGAGATTGCAGCCGATCGCCCCCGCGGTCGCCGCCAGATACAGGTCGAAACGGCCGATCGAGACGAGATAGCCGGCGAACGGCATGATGATCTCGGAGGGCAATGGAATGCAGGCCGATTCGATCGCCATCAGCAGGACGATGCCGAGATAGCCCCCGCCGGAAATGACGGCGATGGTGAAGCTGGCGAGCACAGCGAGGAGTTTTTCGATCATGAAGCCCCCTTTCTGCGAAGCGCGCGTCCGTCGCCAGTGGAAAATATGCTAGGGCGCTCCGCATGATCGACGACGACAAGCGCGCCGCCGCCCTCGCCGCGGTCGAGGAGGTCCGCCCCGGCATGCTGGTCGGCCTCGGCACCGGCTCCACCGCCGCCTTCGCGATCGAGCGACTCGGTGCGCTCGTCCGCGATGGGCTGGAGATCAGGGCCGTCGCAACCTCGCTCCGCACCGAAGAAGCGGCGCACGCGGCAGGCATCCCCCTGATCGACTTTGCCGATATCGACTCGGTCGATCTCACCATCGACGGCGCCGACGAGATCGATGGCCGCTTCTTCGCGATCAAGGGGGCGGGCGGGGCGATGCTCCGCGAGAAGATCGTGGCCGCCGCCTCGCGCCGGATGATCGTGATCGCCGACGCGTCGAAGCGAGTCGAGCGGATCGGCCGGGCCAGGCTGCCGGTCGAGATTCTGCCCTTCGCCCGCGCCTTCGCCGCGACTCGGCTGGCCGCGCTCGGCGCGAGGACCGAAATCCGTCCCGGCCTTTCCGATCAGGGCAATGTCATCATCGACTGTTTTTTCGCTGACATGCCAGACCCTTCGGCGCTCGCCGCGCACCTTTCGGCGATCCCGGGCGTTCTCGGGCACGGCCTTTTCCTTGACGAGGTGGATTGCGCCTATATCGGCGATGGCGGTCGCGTGATCCGGCTCGACAGATAGCAACTTCCAGCCTCCGGCGGCGTTCGGCCGTCACAGTATGAAAGCGAGTTCTTCCCATGTCTGATGCCGCCACGGCCATTGCCCCCGTCAAGGGCCTCCATGAGGACGGCTCGCCCGAGCGCCTGGCGATCGACACGATCCGCACGCTCGCGATGGATGCGGTGCAAAAGGCCAATTCGGGCCATCCCGGCACGCCGATGGCGCTCGCCCCGGTCGGTCACACGCTCTGGTCGCAATTCCTGCGCACCGATCCGGACAAGCCCGACTGGCCCAATCGCGATCGCTTCGTCCTTTCGGTCGGCCATGCCTCGATGCTGCTCTACGCGCTGCTGCACCTCGCCGGCGTCAAGGAAGTGGACCGCGACGGCAAGCCGACCGGCAATCTCGCGGTCAGCCTGAACGACATCGAGAATTTCCGCCAGCTCGGCTCGAAGACGCCCGGCCATCCCGAATATCGCCACACCACCGGCGTCGAGACCACCACCGGCCCGCTCGGCGCGGGCTGCGGCAATTCGGTCGGCATGGCGATCGCCGAGCGCTGGCTTGCCGCGCGCTACAACCAGCCCGGCTTCACCCTGTTCGATCATGACGTCTACACGCTCTGCGGCGACGGCGACATGATGGAGGGCGTCTCGTCCGAGGCCGCCTCGCTCGCCGGCCACCTCAAGCTCTCCAACCTGTGCTGGATCTACGACAGCAACCATATCAGCATCGAGGGCGACACCAATCTCGCGTTCGACGAGGATGTCGGCCTGCGTTTCCAGGCCTATGGCTGGAACGTCATCCATGTCGACGATGCCAATGATTGCGGCGCGCTGGCCGACGCTTTTGCCAGCTTCAAGGCGACGAACGACCGCCCGACCTTCATCGTCGTCCATTCGATCATCGGCTGGGGCAGCCCCCGTGCGGGCAGCGAAAAGGCCCATGGCGAGGCGCTGGGCGAGGACAATGTCCGCGCCACCAAGCTGGCCTATGGCTGGCCCGAGGACGCGCATTTCCTGGTCCCCGACGGCGTCGCCGAGGCGTTCGAGAAGGTGATCGCCGATCGCGGCCGTCCCTTGCGCGAAGCCTGGGAGGCGATGTTCGCCGCCTATCGGGGCGACCATGCCGATCTCGCGGTCGAGCTCGATCTCCTGCTCAAGGGCGATCTGCCTGAGGGCTGGGATGCCGACATCCCGGTGTTCGACGCCGACGAGAAGGGTGTCGCCTCGCGCGACGCCGGCGGCAAGGTGCTCAACGCCATCGCCAACAAGGTGCCGTTCCTGATCGGCGGCTCGGCCGATCTCGCGCCCTCCACCAAGACCGACGTGAAGGGCAAGCCGTCGTTCGAAGCGGACAATTATGCGGGCTCCAACTTCCATTTCGGCGTGCGCGAGCACGGCATGGGCGCGGTGGTGAACGGCATGACGCTGTCGCACCTGCGCGCTTATGGCTCCACCTTCATGGTCTTCGCCGATTATATGCGCCCGCCGATCCGGCTCGCCGCGATCATGGAATTGCCCGCGGTCTTCGTCTTCACCCATGATTCGATCGGCGTCGGCGAGGATGGCCCGACTCACCAGCCGATCGAGCATCTCGCCACGCTCCGCGCCATCCCCGGCCTCGACACGATCCGTCCGGGCGACGCCAACGAGACCGCCTGGGCCTGGCGCGCCGCGCTGGAGCACAAGCATCGTCCGACCAGCCTGGTCCTGTCGCGCCAGGCATTGCCGACGCTCGACCGCTCGAAATATGCCTCGGCCGAAGGGCTGATGAAGGGCGCCTATATCCTCGCGGGCGACGCCGATCCCGAGCTGATCCTGATCGCCACCGGCAGCGAGGTCTCGCTCGCGGTCAAGGCGCATGAGGCACTGACGGCGCAGGGCGTGCGCTCGCGCGTGGTCTCGATGCCCAGCTGGTTCCGCTACGAGCTGCAGGATCGGGCGTACAAGGAAAGCGTGCTGCCCAGGGCCGTCACGGCGCGCGTCGCGATCGAGATGGGCGGCGAGCTCGGCTGGGATCGCTATGTCGGGCTGGAGGGCAGGACGGTCACCATGTCGACCTTCGGCGCCTCCGCCCCGCTCGCCAAGCTGCAGGACAAGTTCGGGTTCACCGTCGACAATGTCGTCAAGGTCGCCCGCGAAGTGCTCGGAAAGGATTGATCATGGGCCGCCTCAACGATCTCGCCGCTTTGGGTCAGGCCGTCTGGCTCGACTTCGTCGATCGCAAGTTCCTTGCCGAAGGCGGCCTGCAGAAGCTGGTCGACGAGGATGGGCTGACCGGCGTCACATCGAACCCGTCGATCTTCGAAAAGGCGATGGGCCATGGCACTGCCTATGACGCCGCGCTCGCCGACTTCGACCATGCGCATCCCGGCGCCCCGGCGATGGAGCGCTACGAGCACCTCGCCATCCAGGACATCCAGGCCGCGGCCGATACGCTCCGCCCGGTCTATGACCGGCTCGGCGGCAAGGACGGCTATGTCAGCCTCGAGGTCTCGCCCTATCTTGCCAACGACACCGACGGCACCATCGCCGAAGCGCAGAAGCTCTGGGCGGCGGTCGACCGGCCTGACCTGATGATCAAGATCCCCGGCACGCCGGCGGGCGTCCCCGCCATCGCCGCGACGATCGCCGCCGGGATCAACGTCAACGTGACCCTGCTCTTCTCGATCGAGGCGTATAAGTCGGTCGCTCTGGCCTATGTCGCCGGGCTCGAGCTGCGCGTCTCGCGCGGCGAGGGCGTAGACAAGCTCGCCAGCGTCGCCAGCTTCTTCGTCAGCCGGATCGATACGAAGATCGACGACGCGATCGATGCGCGACTTAAGGCGGGCGATGCCGACGCCGAGGCGCTGAAGGCGGTGCGCGGCAAGGTCGCCATCGCCAACGCCAAGCTCGCTTATGCCTGGTACGAGGAGTTCATTGCGTCGGACCGCTGGCAGGCGCTCGCCGCCAAGGGCGCGATGCCGCAGCGGCTGCTCTGGGCCTCGACCGGCACCAAGAACCCCGATTATCCCGACACCCTCTATCTCGACACGCTGATCGGCAAGGACACGGTCAACACCGTGCCGCCCAAGACGCTCGATGCCTTTCGCGATCACGGCACCGCCGCCGAGACGCTGACGGCCGATGTCGACGGCGCACGCCACATCCTGGCCGAGGCCGAACGGCTCGGCCTGGATTTGACCGGGGTCACGGATACCCTGGTCGAGGAAGGCGTTGGGTCCTTCTCCAAGGCGTTCGACGACCTGCTCGGCGCGATCGCAGCAAAGCATCCTGAAACGGCTCACTGATCCAGCTACCCATCCGGAGATTGTCATGCGTATCGGACTGATCGGCCTCGGCCGGATGGGCGGCAACATCGCGCGGCGCCTGATGCGCGCGGGCCACGAGACGGTCGCCTTCGACCGCGATCCCAAGGCGGTCGCCGAGCTGGTCGCGGACGGCGCGGTCGGGGCGGATTCGCTGGAGGATATGCACGCGAAGCTCGCCAGCCCGGCGATCTTCTGGGTGATGCTCCCGGCCGGCGCGCCGACCGAGGATACGATCGCGACGATCGCCGGCTTCGCGCAGCCGGGCGACATCGTCATCGATGGCGGCAACAGCTTCTACAAGGACGATATCCGCCGGGCGAAGGCGCTGGCGGAAAAGGGCATCAGCTATGTCGATGTCGGCACCTCGGGCGGCGTCTGGGGGCTGGAGCGCGGCTATTGCATGATGGTCGGCGGCGCGAAGGAAGCGGTCGACCATCTCGATCCGATCCTCGACGCGCTCGCGCCCGGCCTCGGCACCATCGCGCGCACGCCCAATCGCGGCGACAAGAGCGAGGATCCGCGCGCCGAAAAGGGCTATATCCATGCCGGCCCGGCCGGCTCGGGCCATTTCGTGAAGATGGTCCATAACGGCATCGAATATGGCCTGATGCAGGCCTATGCCGAGGGCTTCGACATATTGAAGGGCAAGTCCTCGGACAAGCTGGCCGAGGACGAACGCTTCGATCTCAACCTCACCGACATCGCCGAGGTCTGGCGCCGCGGCAGCGTGATCTCGTCCTGGCTGCTCGACCTGTCGGCCTCGGCGCTCGCCGAGGACCAGATGCTCGAGCGCTATTCCGGCAAGGTCGCCGATTCGGGCGAAGGCCATTGGACGATCGAGGCGGCGATGGAGGAGGCGGTGCCGGTCAACGTCCTCTCCGCGGCCCTGTTCGCGCGCTACCGCAGCCGCGTCGATCACACCTTTGGCGACAAATTGCTCTCGGCGATGCGCTTCGGCTTTGGCGGCCATGTCGAGATGCCGCAGTGAGTGACCGCATCCGGGCCGTCGTCTCCGATGTCGACGGCACGCTGGTCGACCGCAAGAAGCAGCTGACCCCCGGCACCATCGCCGCGGTCGGCCGGTTGCGCGCGGCGGGGCTCGGCTTCACTATCATCAGCGCCCGCCCGCGCTCGGGCATGATGCCGATCGCCGACGCGCTCGCGCTCGACGAGCCGATGGGCGCGTTCAACGGCGGCACCATCTTCCGCCGCGATGGCACGGTGCTGGAACAGCATTGGATCGAACGCGATATCGTGACCGCAATGTTCGATCTGGTCGGCGACGCCCCGGTCGATCGCTGGGTCTTCGCCGACGATCTTTGGTACGCCAGCACCGATCAGGGGCATCACACCGATTCGGAACGCGTCTCCTCCAACCAGGCGCCGATCGTCACGCAGGACTTCACCGGCCTGTACGACCGCGCCGACAAGCTCACCTTCGTCAGCGACGATCCCGCCTTGCTCGGCACCCTGTCGGATCGCGCCCGCGCCGCGTTCGGCGACCGCGCGACGGTGGTCCAGTCGCAGACCTATTATCTCGACGTTACCGCGCTCGCCGCGAACAAGGGCGATGGTGTCACCCTGCTTGCCGAGGCCCTGGGCGCGCCGCTCGCCGAGGTCGCGGTGATCGGCGACCAGGCCAATGACGTGGCGATGTTCGACCGTGCCGGCCTCTCGATCGCGATGGGGCAGGGGCCCGCCGAGGTGCGCGCCAAGGCCGATCTCGTCACCGCCGGCAATGATGCGGACGGTGTGGCCCAGGCGATCGACACGATCATCCTGCCGCGCCGCTGACATTCCCGTCGCAGGAGCTTTGCGATCACGCGTCCGGGGCCCTAACTACGCAGCAGGTCTCCCGGGAGTGAGAGTCAGGTGCCCGATATATCAACCGAATCCGGCGGCTCGCTGGTCCGCCGCGCGATGGATGCGATCAGCGCCCATATCGCGGTTCATCGCCTGCACGTCGGCGATACCCTGCCCGGCGAGGCGCATTTCGCGACCAGCCTGGGGGTCAGCCGCGCGGTGATGCGCGAGGCGTTCGGCGCGCTCGCCGCGTTGAAGCTGCTCGATGTCGGCAATGGCCGGCGCGCACGGGTCGGGGCGATGGACGGGTCGGTGATGGCGACCTCGCTCACCCATGCGATCAGCACCGATCAGGTCAGCGTCGCGGAGATCTGGGACGTGCGCCGCACGCTCGAACACCGCACCGCCGCGCTCGCCGCCGCCAACCGCACGGACGAGGAGGCGGCGCGAATCATCGCGGTGGCCGAGGCGATGGCAAGCGAGACCAGCGATCTGCCCCAGATCACGCGGCACGACATCGAATTCCACGAAACGATCGCGCGCGCCGGGCGCAACGCCTTGTTCCTCCAGATCGTCCAGTCCTTCGGCCCGCTGATGCAGATCGCGGTCCCGGCGGCATGGCGGACGCGCACCGCGGTGGGGCAGCGCCAGATCATGATCGACCACCACCGCGCCATCGCCGCCGCCATCGCCGCCCGCGACGAGGCAGGAGCGAGCGCCGCGATGGAGGCGCATTTCCATGTCGCGATCGGCAGCGCCCTGCTCGCCGCGACGCGGACCGAGCCGAACAGCTAAGCGACCGGATCGTCCGCATAACGCCGCGCGATCACCGCGCAGGCGATCAGCTGGAGCTGGTGGAACAGCATCAGCGGCAGGATGACGAGCCCGACCTGCGCCGGCGCGAACAGCACGCCCGCCATCGGCACGCCCGACACCAGGCTCTTCTTCGATCCGCAGAACACCAGCACGATCGCATCCTCGCGGCTGAGGCCCATCAGCCTGCCCGCGCCCCAGGTCGCGAGTACCACCAGGATCAGCAGCACCGTGCAGACCGCGAGGATCACCGCCAGTTCCTCCGCCGACAGCCGGTGCCAGATCCCGTCGACCACCGCCGCGCCGAACGCGGTATAGACGACCAGCAGGATCGATCCGCGATCGACCAGGGTCAGCAGCTTCTTCTGCCGCGCGACGAAGCCGCCGATCCAGGGCCGCAGCAGATGCCCGGCGACGAAGGGCAGCAGCAATTGCACCACGATCGACTCGACCGAGGACAGCGACACCCCCGCGCTGCCGGTCGAATGGATCAGGATCGCGGTCAGCGCCGGGGTCAGCACGATGCCGAGGATATTGGAGATCGACGCGCTGCACACCGCCGCCGCGACATTGCCCCGCGCGATCGCGGTAAAGGCGATCGAGGACTGCACGGTCGAGGGCAGCAGCGTCAGGAACAGCATCCCCATCGCGACCGGCGGCGCGAGAAAGGGCAGCGCGGCGACGCCCAGGCCGAGCACCGGGAACAGGATATAGGTCGCGGCGAACACCGCGAGGTGCAGCCGCCAGTTGCTCATGCCTGCGATCACCGCCTCGCGCGACAGCTTCGCGCCGTGGAGGAAGAACAGCAGGACGATCGCGGCATCGGCGAGGCCCCCGAACAGCGGCACCGCGGCGCCGCGCGGCGGCAGGATCGAGGCGAGGACGACCGTTCCGACCAGGGTCAGGATGAACGGCTCGAAGATGATGAGGAAGCGCTTCAGCATGCCGCCCCTTCGCGCGATCGGGCGCGGGCTGCAATGGGTTTGCGTGGGGGCGCCTCTTACCCCACCGTCATGCCGGACTTGATCCGGCATCCATGGTTCCGCAAGCGCTTCCGCCGTTGAGCTCGCGGCACGATGGACCCCGGGACGGGCCCCGGAGCGACGGAGTGGGTGTTGCGGCGACCCGCCAAAGCCTCGTATCCTCGAAAGGCGAATGGCCTTAAGCGAGGCACATGGAAGACAGATTCCCGACCGACGCAGCCATTATCGAAATCGCCCGCGCCTTGCTCGATCTCGACATCCCGCCCGAATGCCTGCCCGGCGTCCGAGCGAACCTGGCAGTGCTGGCCGATCACGCGAAGAAGGTCGAGCAGCCGGCATGACGCAGAGCGCGATCGCCATCGCCGAAGCGGTACGCGGCGGCCGGCGTTCGGCCGTGTCGGTCGCCGAGGAAGCGATCGCCCGCATCCGCGAGCGCGACGGCGCGATCGGCGCGGTGACACGGCTGCTCGACGCGCGCGCCTTGGCCGAGGCACGCGCGGTCGATGCGATTGTCACAGCCGGCGGCGATCCCGGGCCGCTCGCGGGCGTGCCTTACGGGGTGAAGGACCTGTTCGACGTGGCCGGCCTGCCGACCACCGCGGGCGCGGCCATGCTCCGCGACGCACCACCGGCAGGCGCCGATGCCGAGGCGGTCGTGCGCATGCGCCAGGCTGGCGCGGTGCTGGTCGCGACGCTCAACATGGACGAGTTCGCTTATGGCTTCGCCACCGTCAACGCCGCCTTCGGCGCCACGCACAATCCGCATGACGTGACGCGGCTCGCCGGCGGCTCGTCGGGCGGCTCGGCAGCGGCGGTCGCCTCGGGCATGCTGCCGCTGGCGCTCGGATCGGACACCAACGGCTCGATCCGCGTCCCCGCCGCTCTGTGCGGACTCTATGGCCTGAAGCCCGCGCATGGCAGCCTGCCGATGCGGGGCGTCTATCCCTTTGTCGACAGCTTCGACGATATCGGCCCCTTCGCCACCTCGATCGCCGGTCTGAAGCTGGCCTGGCAGGTGCTCGGCGGTGCCGGCGATGCCCAATCGCTGCGTGTCGGCCGCCTGGGCGGCTGGTTCGACCGCAACATGGCGCCCGAGCTGACGGCCGCCATCGACGCGATCGATTCGCATCTCGGCGGCCTGGAGACAGTCGAATTCCCCGAGGTCGACCGCGCCCGCTCCGCCGCCTTCCTGATGACCGCGGCCGAGGGCGGAAGGCGCCATTTGCCCGAGCTGCGCCGCCGCCCGCTGGAGTTCGATCCCGCGACGCGCGACCGGCTGATCGCGGGGGCAATGCTGCCCGCGCCGCATTATCTCGCCGCTTTGGCCTTCCGCGAGACCTTCCGCGCCGCCGTCGACACCCTGTTCGAGCGCCACGATGTGTTGATCGCGCCGTGCGTCGGCGAGGTCGCGCCGCGGATCGACGATCCCTTCATCACTGTCGACGGCGCGCGTGTCCCCGCCCGCGCGCATCTCGGCCGGCTGACTCAGCCCTTGAGCTTCATCGGCCTGCCGGTGATCGCGGTGCCGCTGCTGCGTCCGGGCAAGCTGCCGCTCGGCCTCCAGCTCGTCGGCGCGCCCGGCCGCGAAGGCGCGTTGTTCGCGCTGGCCGAACGGCTCGAGGCCGGGGGCCTGACCGGCTTCAGCCCGCCGGCCTGAGCCCCCTTCCGTTCGCGGCAAGGCGCGCTATGCTCACTTATTGATCCGGCGCCGACCGGAAAGCGGCGGGAGCGGATCGGGGCAGCCGGGGGACCGCCAATGTCGACGACCGAGGAAACCAAAGCGGGCACGCCGGGGAAAATGGCGGCCTGGTTCGACTTTGCCGGCCGCGGCACCGATGCCCGAACCGAGGTTCTGGCGGGCGCCACCACCTTTTTGACCATGGCCTATATCATCTTCGTCAACCCGGCGATCCTCGGCCAGGCCGGCATGCCCGTCGCGGCGGTGGCGGCGGCGACCTGCTTCGCGGCGGGGGTCGCCAGCATCCTGATGGGCTGCTTCGCCAATGTCCCGCTCGCGCTCGCGCCCGGCATGGGGCTCAACGCCTATTTCAGCTTCACCGTCGTGCAGGGCATGGGCGTGCCCTGGCCGGTCGCGCTCGGCTGCGTGCTCATCTCGGGCGTTGCCTTCCTGCTGCTCACCGCAGCGGGCATCCGCCAGCTGATCATCGCCGCCATCCCGCCCCACCTGCTCGCCGCGGTCGCGGGCGGGATCGGCCTCTTCATCGGCTTTATCGGGCTGAAGAACGCCGGGATCGTCGTCAGCAACCCGGCGACCAGCGTGGCGCTCGGCGATCTCCACGCGCCCGGCGCGGCGCTCGCGCTGATCGGCCTCGTCGTGATCGCGGTGCTCAGCGCGTGGCGCGTGCGCGGCGCGGTGCTGATCGGGATCGTCGCGACCACCCTGATCGGCTGGGTCATGGGCCTCGTCACTTTCACGCCCCAGCCTTATTCGGTCGAGGCGCTGACTCAGACCGCCTTCCGGCTCGATCTCGGCGGGGTGTTCGGGGCGGACGGCAGGCACGGCCTCGGCGTGATCGAGATCCTGTTCGTCTTCCTGTTCGTCGACCTGTTCGACAATATCGGCACGCTTGTCGCCGTGACCAAGCGTGCGGGGCTGGTCGGCCCCGACGGCAAGATCCCGCGGCTCAACCGCATGCTGTTCACCGACGCGATCGCGACGATCATCGGCGCGCTGGCGGGGACGAGTACCGTCACTTCCTATGTCGAGAGCGCGGCGGGCGTCGAAGCGGGCGGGCGTACCGGCCTGACCGCGATCGTCACCGGCCTGCTCTTTCTCGCCGCGATGTTCGTCGCGCCCTTCGCGCAGCTCGTGCCGCTCGCCGCGACCGCCCCCGCGCTGATCCTGGTCGGCGCGCTTATGATGACGCCGCTGATCGAGGTGGCCTGGGACGATCCCGAGGCTGCGATCCCGGCCTTCCTGACGGTCGCGATGATCCCGCTGACCTTCTCGATCGCCAATGGCCTCGCCTTCGGCATCACCGCGCACGCGCTGCTCAAGCTGCTCCGCGGCAGGATCACCCGCGCCGACTGGCTGTTGCTGCTCCTCGCCTTGCTGTTCGTCGTGCGTTTCGCGTGGCTTGCGGTGGCATGATCGGCCCGGCTGGTTCATGACGCTACGATGACGGTTTTAGAACAGCGCGCCGGAGCCGGCGATGCGGCATGACGTGAGAAGCCTGCGCGGCATGGTCACCGCGCCCCACCACCTCGCCGCCCAGGCGGGGCTGGGCGTGTTGCAGGACGGCGGCAACGCGGTCGAGGCGGCGGTCGCGGTCGCGGCGTGCCTCGCCGTGGTCTATCCGCACATGACCGGGATCGGCGGCGACGGCTTCTGGCTGATCGCCGAGCCCGACGGCCGCACCCATGCGATCGACGCGTGCGGCGCGGCGGCGGCGACCGCCAGTCTCGATCTCTATCGCGGGCATGATGCGATCCCGTGGCGCGGGCCGCTCGCCGCGAACACGGTCGCGGGAACGATCTCGGGCTGGGCCGCGGCGCTGGACTCGAGCGGCGGCACCCTGCCGCTGGTGCGCCTGCTCCGCGACGCGATCCACCATGCCGAGGTGGGCGTCGCGGTCACGCGCGGCGGCGCGGAAATCGCCGCGGCCAAAAGTGCCGAGCTGCGCGACCAGCCCGGCGCCTGGGCCCAGATCTTCGAACCCGAAGACCGCCCGCTCGAGGAAGGCGAGATCCTGCGCCAGCCGGTGCTCGCCGCGACCCTGACCCTGCTCGCCCGCGACGGGCTGGCGAGCTTCTACGAAGGGTCGCTCGCGCGCTCGATCGCGGGCGATCTCGCCCGGCTCGGCAGCCCCGTCTCCGCGATCGATCTCGCCGCGCACCGCGCCACCCGGCCCGCCCCGCTCAGCGTCGACATCGCCGGCGCGACCCTGTTCAACACCGCGCCGCCCACCCAGGGCCTGGCCTCGCTGCTGATCCTTGCCCTGTTCGACCGGCTCCACGTCGCCGAGGCCGAGGGGTTCGATTATGTTCACGGCCTGGTCGAGGCGACCAAACAGGCCTTCCTGTTCCGCGACCGGCATGTCGGCGATCCGGCCTATATGACGCTCGATCCGCAAAAACTGCTCGACGATCCAGCCGAGCTCGACGAGCTGGCGATGCGTATCGACGTCAACCGCGCTTTGCCCTGGCCGCAACCGGCCTCCGCCGGCGACACCTGCTGGTTCGGCGCGGCGGATGCCGAGGGGCGCGTCGTGAGCTGCATCCAGAGCACCTATTTCGAGTTTGGATCGGGCCTGGTTCTGCCCCAGACCGGCATCACCTGGCAGAATCGCGGCAGCAGCTTCCGCCTCGCCGAGAGCGGCTGGAATGCGCTCCGCCCGGGCCGCAAACCCTTCCACACGCTCAACCCGGCGCTGGCCCGCTTCGACGACGGCCGGGTGATGGCGTACGGCACGATGGGCGGCGAGGGGCAGCCCCAGACGCAGGCCGCGATCTTCACCCGTTACGCCCGCTTCGGCATTCCGCTGCAGGAGGCGATCAGCCGCCCGCGCTGGCTGCTCGGCAAGACCTGGGGCGACGCCAGCACCAGCCTCAAGATCGAGGACCGCTTTGCGCTCGATCTCTATGACGATCTCCGCGCGGCCGGCCATCAGGTCGAGCTGATGGCCGCCTTCACGGCGACCATGGGTCATGCCGGCGCGATCGTCCGCCATCCCGGCGGCCTGCTCGAAGGTGCGACCGATCCGCGCAGCGACGGCCAGGTGGCTTCATGGTGAGCGGCGGCGCCCGCGCGGTCGAGCGCTGCGATGCGCTCGGCGTCGCGCCGTACAGCGATGCGCCGGACGGGCTGTATCGCGGCTGGCTGACCCCCGCCTTCGCCGCCGCCCAGCAGGCAATCGCCGGCTGGATGGCCGAGGCCGGCATGACGGCGCGCATCGATGGCGCCACCAATTTGATCGGCCGCTATGAGGGCGCGACGCCTGACGCGCCCGCCTTGCTGATCGGCAGCCACATCGACAGCGTCCGCGACGCCGGCCGTTACGACGGCCCGCTCGGCGTCATGCTCGGCGTGGAATGCGTCGCGGCGCTGAGCGCGGCGGGCAAGTGCCTGCCCTTCGCGATCGAGGTGATCGCGTTCGGCGATGAAGAGGGCTCGCGTTTCCCCTCGCCGATGCTGACCAGCCGGGCGGTCGCCGGCGGGTTCGATCCGGCGAGCCTGTCCGTCGTCGGCCTCGACGGCGCGACCATCGAACAGGCCCTTGTCGCCAACGATTATGCGCCCGGCCGCTTCGCCGAGGCGGCGCGCGCGCCGGGCTCGGTCATCGCTTATCTCGAAGCGCATATCGAGCAGGGTCCCGCGCTTGAGGCCGACGGCCTCGCGGTCGGCGTCGTCACCGGCATCGCCGCGCAATTGCGCTACCGGGTCGTGGTCGAGGGCATGGCCGGTCATGCCGGGACCACCTCGATGGCGCTGCGCCGCGATGCGCTCGCCGCCGCGGCGGAGATGGTGCTGGCGGTCGAACGGATCGGCGGGCAGGGGCCTTCCGATCTCGTTGCGACGGTGGGCCGGCTCCAAGTGTCGCCCGGCGCGGTCAATGTGATCCCCGGCCATGCCGATTTCTCGATCGATATCCGTGCGCTCGATCCGCGCGCGCGAGACACTGCCGCGGAGGCGATCCTCACGGAAATAAAGGCCATCGGCACTAGGCGCGAAGTCGTCGTCTCTGCCGAGCGCGTCCATGATCTCGCCGCCAGCCCGTGCGACCCGAAACTGATGGACCTGCTCTCCGCCGCCCTGGCCGCCGAGGGACAAGCCGAACGCCGCCTCGCCAGCGGCGCGGGGCATGATGCGATGGTGATGGCATCGCTCTGCCCGACCGCTATGCTGTTCCTCCGCTGCGCCGGCGGCGTGAGCCACAACCCCGCCGAGGCGGTGGATCCGGCCGATGTCGAGATCGCGCGGCGGGTGATGCTCGGCTTCATCGAAAGGCTGGGAGCGGCATTTTTGGGAGAGACTCTTTGACGTCTGATTTCTTCGGAGAGATCGATCCGCCGCAGCGGCTGCTGATGGGTCCCGGCCCGGTCAACGCCCATCCGCGCGTGCTGCGCGCGATGTCGGCGGACCTGCTCGGCCAGTTCGATCCCGAGATGACGGCGTACATGAACCAGGTCATGGCGCTGTACCGCCCGATCTTCGGCACGCAGAACCACTGGACCTTCCTGATCGACGGCACCGCCCGCGCCGCGATCGAGGCCGCGCTCGTCAGCCTGATCGCGCCGGGCGACACCGTGCTGATCGTCAATTTCGGCCGCTTCGGGCTGCTCCTGCGGGAGATCGTCGAGCGCATCGGCGGCACGATCGAAACGGTCGACGCGCCCTGGGGCGAGGTGGTCCCGATGGACGCGATCGCCGCCGCGATCGAGCGCACCGGGCCGAAAATCGTCGCCGCCGTGCACGGCGACACCTCGACGACGATGGCCCAGCCTTTGGCCGGCCTCGGCGCCCTGTGCCGGGCGGCGGGCGCGCTCTCCTATGTCGACGCCACCGCGACGATCGGTGGCATGGCGATCGAGGCCGATGGCTGGGGTGTCGATGTCGTCACCGGCGGCCTGCAGAAATGCCTGGGCGGCCCCTCGGGTTCGGCCCCGATCACCATCTCCGATCGCGCCGCCGAGCATATCGCCGCGCGCCGCCACGTCGAAAAGGGCATTGTCCGCGACGATATCGCCAACGGCTCGGGCGCGCGGATCGGCTCGAACTATTTCGATCTCGCCATGGTAATGGATTACTGGAGCGAGAAGCGCCTCAACCACCATACCGAGGCGACCACCATGCTCTACGGCGCCCGCGAATGCGCCCGCGTGGCGCTGGGCGAAGGTCTCGAGGCCCGCTTCGCGCGGCACGCGGCGGCGGGCCGCTCGGTCGTCGCCGGCGCCCGCGCGATGGGGCTGACGGTGTTCGGCGACGACGCGCACCGCATGACCAACGTCACCGGCATCCTCATCCCCGACGGCGTCGACGGCGAAGCCGTGCGCCGCCGCATGCGCGAGGATTTCGAGATCGAGATCGGCGCCGCGTTCGGGCCGCTCCAGGGCAGAATCTGGCGGATCGGCGCGATGGGGTACAACGCCATGAAGCACAAGGTGGCAATCACGCTCGGCGCGCTGGAAGCGGTGCTGCGCGCGGAAGGGTTCGCGACGCCGGCTGGCGCGGGCGTCGATGCGGCGCTGGAGGCGTGGCGATGAGGGCGCATGTCAATCTCCCTCTCCCAGCGGGAGAGGGAAGGGGCCCATGCCGAAGGCATGGGAAGGGTGAGGGTGCATGATGGGGCACATCCGGGTCGTCACCCTCACCCTTCCGCCGCTTCGCGGCTCCAGCATCAGGAGAACTGCGCCCCGCGCAGTTCAGATCGTGCCGGGGGCACGATCGACCCGATGCCCTCTCCCGACGGGAGAGGGAAAGAAGGGCCGTTCCGCATGACCACGCCCCGCGACCTCACCGGCTACGGCCCCACGCCCCCCAACCCCCGCTGGCCCAACAATGCCCGCGTCGCAGTCCAGATCGTCCTCAATTACGAGGAAGGCGCCGAAAACAGCGTCCTCAACGGCGACAAGGGCTCGGAGGCCTTCCTCTCCGAAATGGTCGGCGCGCAGAGCCACCCGGCGCGCGCGATGGCGATGGAGAGCCTCTACGAATATGGCTCCAGAGCCGGCTTCTGGCGCCTCCACCGCCTCTTCACCGAGCGCCAGATCCCGATCACCGTCTTCGGCGTCGCCAGGGCGATGGAGATGAACCCGCTCGCGGTCGAGGCGATGCTGAAAGCCGATTGGGAGGTCGCCAGCCACGGCCATCGCTGGATCGACTATCAGCAGGTCCCGGAAGAAGTCGAACGCGAGCATATCGCCAAAGCGATCGAGCTCCACACGCGCCTCACCGGCACCCGCCCGCTCGGCTGGTATCAGGGCCGCACCTCGCCCAACACCGCCCGGCTCGTCGCCGAGGAAGGCGGCTTCCTCTACGACGCCGACAGCTATGCCGACGACCTGCCTTATTATGATCGCCGCCACGGCACGCAGCTGATCGTCCCCTACACGCTCGACGCCAACGACATGAAGATGGTGGCGCTCAATGGCTTCACCGAGGGCGTGCAATTCTACCGCTATCTGGTCGACAGTTTCGAGCAGCTCCGCATCGAGGGCGGGCGGATGATGTCGGTCGGCCTGCACGGCCGCATCGCCGGCCGGCCCGGCCGCGCCATCGCGGTGGCGCAGTTCCTCGATCATGTGCTGGAAAGCGGCGACGCCTGGATCGCGCGCCGCATCGACATCGCCAGACACTGGTTGGAGGTCCATCCGGCATGACGATCGACGACCCCCAGGCGCTCGCCGAGGTGACCGCCGCCTTCCACGAATACGAACGCGCGCTGATGGCCGACGACGTGCCGGCGCTTGACCGCCTGTTCGCCGACGCGCCCACCACCGTCCGCTACGGCGTCGGCGAAGTGCTCTACGGCGCCGACGAAATCCGCGAATTCCGCAAGGGCCGCGGCGGCTCGCCGCAGCGCAGGCTCGGCCGCGTCGCGATCACGACCTATGGCGACAGCTTCGCCACCGCCAATGCCGAATTCTTCCGTGACGGCAGCGACAAGCGCGGCCGCCAGAGCCAGGCCTGGGTGAAATTCCCCACCGGCTGGAAAGTGGTCTCGGCCCATGTCTCGATCGAGGGCACGACCTCATGATCGACGATACCGATCCCGACGCCTTCATCCGGATGTATGGCGGCCTGTTCGAGTACAGCCCCTGGGTGGTGATGCGCGCCGCCGCGCGGCTGCCGCTCGGCGATATCCATGCCGGCCTGATGGCGGTGGTGCACGAGGCCTCGCCCGAGGACCAGTTCAAGCTGATCCGCGCCCATCCCGAGCTCGCCGGCAAGGCCGCGATCGATCGCACGCTCACCATGGAATCCGCCGCCGAACAGGCCTCGGCCGGCCTCGACCGGCTGACCCCCGAGGAATATACCCGCTTCCACGCGCTCAACGCCGCTTATGGCGAGCGCTTCGGCTTTCCCTTCATCATCTGCGTGCGGCTGACCGACAAGGCCGGCATCCTCGCCGCGATGGAGGCGCGGCTGGCCAATGATCGCGCCACTGAGATGGCCACCGCCATCGCCGAAATCGGCAAGATCACCGCGCTGCGCCTCAAGGATATGGTATGAACACGCTTTCCACCCATGTGCTCGACACGATGCATGGG
>NZ_JAQGLC010000375.1 GCF_028293085.1 Sphingomonas bacterium | reverse complement strand
GCCGCGCTTCGACACGGCGGCGCTCGGCAGTGCCGACACGGGGCGAACCTGGTGCGAGGGCCCGACGCCAGGCACGGCGCCGGCCGCGTTCCACTATGGCGACTGCGATTTCATCCTGATGGGCGCGGTGCTGGAGAAGACGAGCGGGCTGCCCTTTGCTACCGTGTCCGAGCCGCGGATCGTCGCGCCGTTGCGGCCGAAGAAGGCCGGGCTGTTCGCTCGCAAGCAGCCGTCGATGCCAGCCTTCGAGAAGGGGAACGACGTGCTCGCCGCCGCGCTGGGCCCGCCGGCATGACGCTGCGTCTGGGCGTCAACATCGATCACGTCGCGACCGTCAGGAACGCGCGCGGGACGGCGTACCCGGACCCGGTCCGCGCCGCCCTGATCGCCGCGGACGCGGGGGCGGACGGCATTACCGCGCACCTGCGCGAGGATCGGCGGCACATCACCGACGACGACATCGCGCGGCTGGCGGCGGAACTGACGATCCCGCTCAACCTGGAAATGGCGGCGACCGACGAGATGCTCGCCATCGCGTTGCGCCATCGCCCGCACGCCGCCTGCATCGTGCCGGAGAAGCGCGAGGAGCGGACCACCGAGGGCGGGCTCGACGCGGCGGGACAGCACAATCAGCTCCAGCATCTCGTCGGCGAGCTCGGCGCGGCGCGGATTCGGGTATCGCTGTTCATCGAGCCCGATCCGCGCCAGATCGAGGCGGCACTGCGCCTCGGCGCGCCGGTCGTCGAACTGCACACCGGGCGCTATGCCGAGTTGGAGGGCGAGGCACAGGCCGCCGAGCTGCGCCGCCTCGCCGACGCCGCTGCGCTCGCGGCCAAGAACGGGATTGAGGTCCATGCCGGCCACGGCCTGACCTATGACAATGTCGCGCCGATCGCAGCGATCCCGCAGATCCGCGAGCTCAACATCGGTCATTTCCTGGTCGGCGAGGCGATGTTCGTCGGGCTGGGCGAGGCCGTGCGGACGATGCGCGCGGCGATGGATTCGGCGCGGTGATCATCGGGCTCGGCTCCGACCTGTGCAATATCGAGCGGATCCAGGCGTCGCTCGACCGGTTCGGCGCACGGTTCGAGAATCGCGTGTTCACCGAACTCGAGCGCGCCAAGGCCGATCGCCGCCCCTTCACCAAGGCCGGCACGCTGGCCAAGCGCTTCGCGGCGAAGGAGGCCTTTTCCAAAGCGGTCGGCACGGGCTTCAAGCGCGGCGTGTTCATGAAGGATATCGGCGTGGTCAACGCGCCCTCGGGTGCGCCGACGCTGGCACTGACCGGGGGGGCCAGGGCACGGCTTGACGCGCTGACTCCCCAAGGCCACGTCGCCCATGTACATCTGACGCTAACCGACGATCATCCATGGGCGCAGGCATTCGTGGTGATCGAAGCGATCAGGACCGAACGGGAAGAAGCATGAGCGAGGAGTTGGCGTTGGACGGATTGCCCGAGCAGGAGGCCCCGGCCGAGCAGGAGGCAGCACCCGACACGCGCCCGAAAACCGATTGGTGGGGCGAGGTGAAAGGCATTGTCTGGCTCGTCCTCGCGGTACTCGGTTTCCACAGCTTCATCGCCAAGCCTTTCTATATCCCGTCCGAATCGATGCTGCCCGGGCTGCAGGTCGGCGATCAGCTGATCGTCACCAAATATGCCTATGGCTGGTCGTTCGTATCGCCGACCATCCCCAACCCGGTCGCGATCTTCCGCAGCCTCGTGCTGCACCAGGAAGAGGAAAGCTGGGGCGTGCAGCTGCCCTTCATCCATGGCCGGCTGTTCGGGAAGATGCCCGAGCGTGGCGATGTCGTCATCGTCACCCCGCCGACGCGCAACACCGACTATATCAAGCGCCTGATCGGCCTGCCGGGCGACCGGTTGCAGGTGATCGGCGGCACCGTGATCCTGAACGGCACGCCGGTGAAGCGCGGCGCCCCGCACGACACGCTGATCCCGGTCGACGCGAAGACGACCTGCGATCCGAGCCAATATCCCGGCGCGCTCGAAACGGGCAAGGACGGCAAATCCTATTGCCGCCTGACCCTCGTCACCGAGACGCTGCCCAATGGCCGCCATTACGATACGGTCGAATCGGGCTATAGCGACGGCGACGATTACGGACCGGTGACGATCCCGCCAAACCATGTCTTCCTGATGGGCGACAATCGCGATCATAGTGCCGACAGCCGCTTCGCGATCGAGGCGATGGGGCTTGGTGGCCCGGTGCCCTGGGAGAATCTGGGCGGCCGCGCGGAATTCATCACCTTCTCGAAGAGCGGCAACGGCACCTGGAACCCCTTCACCTGGGGGCAGAGCTTCCGTGGCGGTCGCGCCGGCACCTCGCTCCACGCGGCGCGGGACTAACAGGTCATGGCCGAGGCCCCCGACGAATTCGTCTCCGAGCCCGGCCCGAACGAACTGCGCGATCCGTTCATCCGCAAGGAGCTGAAGCGCGCGACCGTCTGGCTCGGCCTTGCCGCGGCGATGGCGCTGGTGGTGCTGCTGATCCAGCCGATCCTGATCATCTTCGCGGGACTCGTCTTCGCCTCGATGCTCGATGGCGGCGTACGGCTGCTTGGGCGGATCCTGCCGATCCCGCGCGGCTGGCGGCTGCTGATCGTCATGGTCTGCGTGGTCGCCTTCATCCTGGGCGTCTTCTACATGACGGGCGTGCAGGTCGCGGCGCAGGCCGAGCAGCTGCGCGCGACACTGGAGGTGCAGGGCAACCGGGTCGTCGCCTGGGCGTCGAACCTCGGGCTGATGCCGGGGCGGTCCGACGTGAACGGGCTGGTGCAGCAGGCGATGGGATCGTTCGGCAAGCTGACCTCGTTCGTCGGCTCCGCGGTCGGCGCGGTCGCCAGCCTGTTGATGGTCGTCGTGATCGGGCTGTTCGTGGCGATGGAGCCCAGGCTCTACGATCGCGGCCTGCAATGGCTGGTGCCGTCGGACGCACGCGCCGAATTCGCGATCACGATCGAGCGCATGGCGCTGACGCTGCGCCGGCTGCTCGCCGGTCGCCTTCTGGGGATGGCGTTCGAGGGTACCTTGATCTGGATCGCGCTGACGATCGGCGGCGTGCCGATGGCGCTGCTGCTCGGCATCATCGCCGGCGTGCTGGCCTTCATCCCCAATGTCGGGGCGATCATCACCGGCGTGCTGATGGTCGCGGTTGGCTTCAGCGCGGGCATGAATACCGGCTGGTGGGCGGTCGCGACCTATTTCATCGTGCAGAATTTCGACGGCTATGTCGTGATCCCGATGGTCGCGCGGCGGACGGTGGATATGCCCCCTGCGCTCACCCTCTCCTCGCAGATCCTGGCGAGCACGCTGTTCGGCGTCATCGGCCTTGCGCTTGCCGATCCCATGGTGGCGATGATCAAGGTCGCGCTCGAGCGTGGTTCTGAGCGCGCCATCGAAGACGAAACGGGCGCGGCGTGATTCGGCTCTACGATTATTGGCGGTCGTCCGCCGCCTATCGCGTGCGAATCGTGCTCAACCTGAAACACGTCACCTATGAGAGCCATGACGTCGCGCTGCTGGAAGGACTGCACCGTGCGCCCGAGAATCTGGCGCGCAATCCGCAGGGATTCGTGCCGACGCTCGAGGTAGACGGCGAGGCGATCACCCAGAGTCTCGCGATCATCGACTATCTCGACGCGCTCTATCCTGACCCGCCGATGGTGCCGCGCGAGCCGCTCGCCCGCGCCCGGGTACTCGCCCGGGCGCTGGTGATCGCGGCAGACGTGCATCCGGTGAACAATCTGCGGATCCTGAAGCGGCTCGGCAGCCAGTTCGGGGCCGATCAGGCGGCGAAGGACGATTGGTACCGCCACTGGATCGTCGAAGGATTCACCGCGCTGGAAGCACTCGCGGGCCCAGGCCCCTTTCTCGGCGGGGACGCACCCGATCTCGCCGATATCTGCCTGGTGCCGCAGATGTATAACGCGCGGCGCTTTGCGGTGCCGCTTGAGGCGTTTCCCAAGCTGGTGGCGGCGGATGCTGCGGCGTCCGCGCTGTCGGAGGTGGCCGCTGCGCACCCCGACCGGGTCAAGCCCGCAGCCTAAAGGGCTTCCACGCTCACCTTGGCCGGCTCCGTCATGCCGACGCCACGGCCGAACGACGCGAGAGGAAGAGCGCCCGACCGCGCGTCGCCGCTATGCCGCCTGCGCTCGGCGACAAGGGCATCGAATAGGTCGAGATAGCGAATCGCGGCATCCGCGCCCGGCTCCGGCGTCGGCGTCGGCCGCGGCCGTCCGGGGGCGAGCCAATGATCGAGTGCGCTGACCAGCGCATGGTCATCGCCGGCGGGCACCACGCTGCCCTGTGAAGGCGTCGAGACGATCTCGCGGACCGCCACGCTCGAATCGGTCGCCACCACCGGCGCGCCTTCGGCCAGCGCCTCACGCAACACCCCCGGCACTCCTTCGAAATCCGATGTCAGCACGACTGCGGCCGCGCGTGCCAGCGCGTGCCGCGGATTGGGATCATAACCCGGCAGAAGGACCCTGCCATGGAGGCCGAGCGCCGCGATCTGCGCCTCAAGCGCCGGCCGCGAATCGCCCTCGCCGATGATGACGAGTTGGGTATCGCGCTCGGCAAGCCGAGGCAGCGCCGCGATCATCCGGTCCCAGCGCTTCTGCGGCGCGAGTCGGCCGACGCCGAGCAGAAAACGTCCGTTCGGCATCCATGCCGGCACGACGCCCGGCACCTGACGCACCGGCGGATTGGGAACGACGCTGACCCGCGCAGGCGCGATATGCATGGTCGCGATGGTCTCGTCGCGCATCGCTGGCGTCATCGCCACCATGTGATCGATGAAGAACGGGTGCAGCTTCAGCCAGCCGCGATAGCCCTTCCGCATGATCAGGCCCTGGTCGGTGCGATCCAGCCGATTCGACACCTTGGCGACGATCGGCGGGCAGCGTCCGCCGAGTCGGAATCGCATGAACGCGGCGACGGCAGTGTAGTGATTGCCCGGGCAGAACACGACGTCGGGCGATATCTCGCGCACCAGACCGACCAGCTCCCGAAGCGCACCATAGGACGCATCGCCGATTACCCGGATATCGATATTGGGCGGCAGTTCGTCGACCAACGGCCCGCTGGCGTCACCGATCAACAGAGTGACGCGGCGTCCCATTTCGCTCCAGCTTCGCGCGAGTCGCAGCAGGGCGCGCTCGACGCCTCCGCCGTTAAGCGTCTGAGCATAGGCCAGAATATTGGCAGCGGCGGGGAGTGGGCTCAGCATCTGGTTCGCGCCTTAACAACCAATTGTGCCAAAAGTTTCGCAGCGCAGCACAAAACGGACATTATTCCGGGGTAGCTTGTAAATTGCCGTGCGCACGCGATCTAGCTATGGCGCGCCAACCCCGGTCGAGACCGGAACCAGAAAAAAACAGGTCGAGACGTGGACGGACTGGGATCGAAAATTCCTATCATCGACAATGCCAAAACGCCCCTGGTGACAGTTCCCGACATTGCGGGGCTGGAACCGATGGAGACGCTGAAGCGACGTTGGCCGATGGTGATCGGTGCGATCATCACCATCGCCATGATCACCGGGTTGGGGCGTGAGCTGTTCGGATCGGGCCTGGCCGGGCTCGGCCGCGCGGTGCCGCGCAACCCGCTTTTCTACGTCGCGTTCGCCCTCCTCTATATCGGCCCACCTCTCGGTGACTATATCATTTTCCGCCGCCTGTGGGGAATCCCCCTCTCCGGATTGGCGGCGCTATTGAAGAAGCGAATCGCGAACGATGTCGTGCTCGGCTATTCGGGCGAGGCCTATTTCTACGCCTGGGCACGGCAACGCTCGCAGATGGTGGCGGCACCGTTTGGCGCGGTGAAGGATGTCAGCATCCTGTCGGCGATAGCCGGCAACGCGATTACGCTGGCGATGCTGGCGATCGCGGTGCCGTTCGGCAAGGACCTGCTCACGCCGACACAGCTCAGTACCGTGGAGACATCCGCGGCGATCACCTTCGCGATGTCGCTGCCTTTCCTGATCTTCTCCAAGCGGGTCTTCTCGCTGCCGCGCGGCACGCTCTGGTGGATTTTCGGCGTGCACTGCGTCCGGCTTGTTTCGGGCTCGATCTTCATCGCCTTTGCCTGGCATTATGCCTTGCCGACGGTCTCGATCGGCATGTGGTTGATCCTCGCCGCGGCCCGCCTGCTGGTTTCACGCCTCCCATTGGTGCCGAACAAGGACCTTCTTTTCGCCAATTTCGCGATCCTATTGATCGGGCAGGATGCAGCGCTTTCGGAACTGATGGCGATGACCGCGGCCTTCGTATTGCTCGTGCACGTCATCTTGATCGGTTCCTTCAGTCTGCATGGCTTGCTGAGGACGAAGAATGTCGTTGAATAAGATGATCGCGGGAGTCGCCCTTTGCGGAGCGGCGATCTTTCCGCTGACGGTACAGGCTCAGGCCGGCGTGCTCGGCAGTGACAGCGCGGCGTGCACCAATGGTGGCGGCCCCGCGATTCGCGCCAATGTGTCGGGACTGAAGGATCGCACCGGCGAGCTCAAGCTGGAGCTCTATCCAGCCAACGACGCCGATTTCCTGAAGGACGACCGCGACCTCATCAAGGAAGGCAAGTTCTTCCGCCGCGTTCGCGTGCCGACGCCGCAACAGGGCTCGGTCGCGCTCTGCATCAAGGTGCCCGCGCCGGGCAGGTACGCGCTGCTTTTCACGCATAATCGCGACGGCAGGAACAAGTTCGATTTCTGGGTCGATGGCGCCGGCTTCCCCAGCAATATCAAGCTCGGCCGGGTACGCCCCAAGGTCGGCATGGCGACCATCACCGTTGGCAACGGCATGACGGTCACCGACATCCAGGCTCAATATCTGCGCGGCCTGGGCGGTTTCGGCCCGATCAAGCCTGCGAACTGAGCCCCGGCATGCGGATCGTCGACGTCAACGAATTCTACTCGCCCACCGGCGGCGGGGTGCGCACCTATATCGACCGCAAGATGGGAATCATGTCCGATCTGGGGCACGAGCTGATCGTCATCGCCGCGGGTCAGGAGGACATGGTCGAAGAACGGCCGGGCGGCGGCAAGATCATCTACGTCAAATCGTCACGCCTACCGTTCGACAAGAATTACGGGCTGTTCTGGGACGCCGAGCCGGTCACCAAACTGCTCGACGAGCTCAAGCCGGACCTGGTCGAGGCCTCGTCGCCGTGGCGGCCCGCCTGGATCGTCGGGCAATGGCAAGGAGACGCCGCCAAGGTGTTCTTCATGCACAACGACAATGTTGCCGCCTATGCGATGCGCTGGTTCGAAGGACTGGCGGCGCCCGACCGGGTCGAGCGCGCCTTTGCCTGGTACAGCCGCTATATGAGCCGCTTCCTCGACAATTACGACGCGGTGGTGACGAACGGCCCCGCACTCGAGAAGCGGCTGAAGGCGCGCGGCGTGCGAATCGACGCGGCAATGCCGCTCGGCATCGAGCGCGGCCATTTCTCGCCCGAGCTGCGCGACCCGAAGCTGCGTGCGGCATTGCTGGCACAGTGCGGTCTGCCGCCCGAGGGACATCTGCTGCTCGGCCTCGGCCGGCATCATCCCGAAAAGCGCTGGCGCCTAGTGATCGATGCGGTCGAGCGCGCCGGATCGTCGCTGCCGGTCGGGCTGATGCTGCTCGGCACCGGGGTCGAGAGCCGTTCGATCGAGAAGCGAATCGCTGGCTCCCCGCATATTCGCATGTTCCGCCCCGTCTATGACCGCGAACGCCTCGCCCGGATCGTGGCGAGCTGCGACGCGCTCATCCACGGTTCCGAGGCAGAGCCGTTCGGGCTGGTCGCCTCCGAGGCAATGGCTGCCGGCCTGCCGCTGATCGCGCCCGACACCGGGGGGTGCGCCGAGATCGCCGATCCCTTCTGCTCGGAGCTCTATACAGCGCGCGACGCGCAGGCGGCGGCGACCGCCATCCACCGCCTGTTCGCGCGCGATCCCGCCATCCTGCGCCGCGCCGCGAAGGTCGCCGCCGCCAAGGTACGCAGCGACCGCGAACATACCGTCGAGCTGATGGATTATTATACCGGCCTGGTCGAGGCGCGGCGCGAGGCGAACTGGAAGAGTTCGGTAGCCTAAGGCTTCCGTTCGAAGATTTCGATCGTCTGGGTTCCGAGCGGCAGGCTTGCCTTTAGCCGGTAGTGCCGGCTCATCTCCGCCATCGCCATGTCCCGCAGCTCGGCGCGCTCGCCATGATAGGGCGGGCGGAACACCACGATCGCCGGCCTCAGCGCGAAGATGCGCTCGATCTCGGCCCGCTGGTCGACGCCGATCGCCCCCTGTTCGCGCAGCCGGCCGAGATGGCTGGGAAAGACATAGCGCGTGAGTGTGCACCGGCCGCTCGCCGGGTAGAAGACGCTCTCGCCGGAAAAGACATAGAGGCAGCCCGGCCCGGGGCCGATCGCCTGGGCTACCGCCGCCACCTCGCCCCGCGTTCCCCGATTGTGGCGCTTCAACAGCAGAACCCCCTGCCCGCTGACAAAGGCGATCAGCAACACCGCCAGCGCGACCCGGCGGCCATTGCGATGATCGCCGAAAAAGCCGCTCGAGCATGCCGCAAGCGGCACCATCAGCGGCAGGGCATAATGTTCGAACCAGGATCCGAACACCAGCAGCCCAAGCGCGGCCGCCACCGTCCAGGCGAACAGCCAATGCCGCACCGCGCGGGTGGCCGGCCCCGCCTCTTCACCCGACCGGATCGCGAGCAGGGTCGCGGCAACCAGGGGCGAGACGATCAGTGCGATCTTGAACAGATTGCCGAGCTGCTCGAGCATCGGATCGGGCTGGCGCGCGAGGATCGAGGTGATGTTGGCATAGAACCACGCGTCCCCTGCCCCCAGCCGGGCGAAGGCGAGCCACGCCAGCAGCGTCGGCAGGAGCGAAACGGCGATCAGGCCGGCGCCATAGGGCAGGATAGCCAGTCGCCGTCCCGCCCGCCATTCGCACCACAACAACCACAGGCCGAAGAAAACCCCTTCGAACACCACCGAATATTTGACCTGGAGGGCGCATCCGACCAGCGCCATCGCCGCGAAGCCGGCGCCGATGCGCGGCGCGCGCTCGTCCGCTCGCGGCGCGATCAGCGCCGCGGCGCCGGCGATCAGCAGATTGTAGAAGATCGGCGCCTGGCCGCCCTGGCCGTCGACGAAATTCACCCACAGGACATAGGCAAGCGCGCCGGCCAGCGCACCCTTGTTCCAGCCCGCGCGATCGGCGAGGCGGGCGATCAGCAGCGCGGTCCCGACCAGGCTCGCCAGCGCCATCGCCTGATAGAACCAGAGACCGAGCGGCAATCCCAGCGCTCCGGCCGGCAGGTAGATCAGGAACAGCCCGATCGGCTTCCTGTCCCACACATCGACATAGGGCAGCGCGCCGTGCGCCCAGGCCTGCGCCGCGACGAAATAGAATTCCTCGTCGACATGGACGACCGGACTGCCGAAGGTCAGCAATCGCGCGACGATGGCGACGACCGCGATGATCGCCAGCCGCCGGGCGAACGTCGACGGCGCGAGCAGCCGGTCGGCGGCACGCGCGAGCAGTCGCGCCATCAGGCTTGCGCGCAAGAGAGGAAGGGCGGATCGTCCATATTCGCGCCTGTGGCTGGTTAACCGCCGGCGGACAAGCCGTTGCTGTCACGAACCCGCCACACAGCGGGCGCAGGAGCGGCGTACAGGATGGAAGGGATCAGCATGCACCACCGGATCGATCGCCGCTCGTTCCTCATGACCGGTTCGCTGGGGCTGGGCGCGTTCGCCGTCCCCGGTTTCGCGCAGGTGCCGAACGTCACCAGCGCGCGGGGCTTCACCCATGCAGTGGCGAGCGGCGAGCCGTCGGCCGATTCGGTGCTGCTGTGGACGCGCCATGTCCCCGCCGACGGCGGTGCGGTCGAGCTGAAGGCCGAGATTTCGGAAACGCCGGATTTCGCGAAGATCGTTTCGGGCGGTGCGCAGATCACCGGGCCGTGGCGCGACCATACGGCCAAGATCACCGTGGGCGGCCTCACGCCGGGCAAGACCTATCATTTCCGCTTCGTCGCGCCTGACGGCAGCTTCTCCCCCATCGGCCGCACCAGGACGCTGCCGCAAGGGCCGGTCGCCCGCTTCCGCGCCGCGATCTTCTCCTGCTCGAACATGCCCTATGGCTATTTCAACGCCTATGCCCATGCCGCGGCGCGCGACGATCTCGATCTGCTCATCCATCTCGGCGATTATTTCTACGAATATCGGACCGGCGATTATCCGGCGGCGAAGGATTCGGTGGCCGGCCGCAAGCCCGAGCCCGCGAGCGAGCTGCTCCACCTCGCCGATTATCGCCTGCGCTATGCCAGCTACCGCGGCGATCCCGATCTCCAGAAACTCCACACGCTGGCGCCGATGATCGTGCAGTGGGACGATCACGAATCGGCGAACGACAGCTGGGAAGGCGGCGCGGAGAATCACCAGGCCGACGAGGGTGACTGGAATGCCCGGCGCGCCGCCTCGATCCAGGCGTATCGCGAGTGGATGCCGGTCTCCGACGAGCCGTGGAAGGCCTATGAGATCGGCACGCTCGCGACCCTGTTCCGCACCGAGACGCGGCTGCTCGCGCGAACCGAGCAGCCCGATATCGCGCCCCTGTTCAAACAGGCCGATCCGATCGCGGCACTGAAGGCATTCCGCGACGGAGCCTGGCAGGATCCGGGCGTCACGATGATGGGATCGCAGCAGGAGGATTGGCTGGCCCATGCGATGCGCGCCTCGGTCAAGGCCGGGCAACGCTGGCAGGTGGTCGGCTTCGGCACGATCCTGGGCGAAACGGTGATGCCCGCCGCCGCGACCGGCTGGCTTGCGGCCGACGCGTCCGAGCGGGCGAAACGCTATATCACCGCCGGAATCGCCGCGGCGAAGGTCGGACTGCCCTTCAATTACGACAATTGGGGCGGCTATCCCGCCGCCCGCGCGCGCTTCCTGAAATCGGCGCAGGGGCTCGGCGCCAACCTGATCGTGATCTCGGGCGACAGCCATAATGCCTGGGCCTATGACCTCGCCCAGGGCGGCAAGCCCGCCGGCGTCGAATTCGCCGGTCACAGCGTCACCTCGCCTGGTTATGAAGCCGGGGTCGGCGTCGATCCGAAGACCGTCGCGGCCGCGCTGGTCGGCGCCAATCCCGAGCTCAAATGGTGCGACACCAGCCGTCGCGGCTATATGGCGATGACATTGACGCCCGATCGGGTGACCAATGACTGGATCATGCTCGACACGGTCAAGACGCCATCGGCGGCAGGCAGCGTCGGCCACAGCGCCACCGTCGCACGCGGCCGCAACCTCATGGCCTGAGCCGATCCGCCCCCTGCTTGACTCCGCCGCGGTTATGCCGTGCTGGCGGAGCGGGGCTTCGGGGACAGGATGCCATTGGGGAGGATCGAACGCACGCCGGCGGCGCGCCCGGCCGCCTATCGGCCGGAGATCGACGGGCTGCGCGCGATCGCGGTGCTCGCGGTGGTGCTGTTCCATGCCCGCATCCGTAGCTTTTCCGGCGGGTTCGTCGGGGTCGACGTCTTTCTCGTCATCTCGGGCTATCTGATCGCGCAGCTGATCCAGCGCGAGAGCGAGGCCGGCACCTTCACCCTGACCGGCTTCTATGAACGCCGCGTGCGGCGCATCATGCCCGCGCTGCTGGCGATGCTCGGCGTCTCGGGCATTGCGGCGTGGATGCTGCTGCCGGGCGATTTTCGCGATTTCGGGCAGAGCCTCACGGCGATCTCGCTTTTCGCGTCCAATCTGCTGTTCTGGCACCAGGATGGCTATTTCAAGCTCGCCACCGAGGCGACGCCCTTGCTCCACACCTGGTCGCTCGCGGTCGAGGAGCAATTCTACATCCTGTTCCCCGCATTGCTCCTGCTCGCGCGCCGCCGGCGCTGGAACGTTTCGATGGTGCTGGCGGGGCTCGGGCTGGCGTCCTTCGCCTATGGCGTCTGGGCGACGCAGGGTCGGCCAGAGGCAGCGTTCTATTCGCCACTCTCGCGGGCCTGGGAGTTTATCGTGGGCGCGCTGCTCGCACTGCCCCTGTTGCCCGCGCCCCGAAATCGCGACCTGGGCGACGGGCTGGCGGCGTTGGGTCTCGTTGCAATCGGCGGCGCGATCCTGTTCCTGAGCAGGGCGTCTCCCTTTCCCGGCCTCAACGCGCTCGCGCCGGTCCTCGGATCGGCGTTGATCCTGTATGGAACGCGGGCGCCGCGATCACGCGTGGCCGGCCTGCTCCGCATCCGCCCGCTCGTGGCGATCGGGTTGATCTCCTATTCGCTCTATCTCTGGCATTGGCCGATGATCATATTCGGCGGCTATTATGCGATCGACCCGTCCAGCCATGTGAAGCCCGTAATGGCGCTGCTCGCCTTTCCGGTGGCGTGGCTGTCCTGGCGCTTCGTCGAACTGCCCTTCCGCAAGCCGCGATCCCTGCTGTCGCGAAGGACGCTGTTCGTCACCACGGCCGCCGCCAGCGGCGCGCTGGCGCTGTACGGCGGTGCGATCGTCCTGGCCGACGGCCTGCCGAATCGCTTCGATCCGGTCGTGCAGCGCCTGAGCGAGCGTGGACCGGCGCCCGATTACGGATGCGCGGACCGGCCGCTTGCGCTCGGCGACACGCCGCGCTGCCGCATCGGCGGCACGGGAACGCGGCCAAGCTTCATACTCTGGGGGGATTCGCACGCGGCGGTCCTTTTGCCGGCACTCGACGCCCTGGCGCGCCGTCACGCCGTTTCCGGCTACAGCGCCATCGCGCTCGGCTGCCCGCCCTTCGTCCCGATCAGCGCGCGCGAGGAGCGGCCCGACCAATGGATGTTCGGCAAATATAACAGGCGGAAATGCGCGGCGCGCAACGAACAGGTGATCCGTTTCCTCTCCACCGTCCGCCCGGCGGCCGTGCTGCTTGCAGCCCGGTGGAGCGTCTATTCGCGTGGGACCGACGGGATCGACGACATCAACCGGCAGATGTTCGAGGCCGGCGTCCAGCGCGTGCGCGCGCTCGGCATCCGGATCTATGTCGTGCAGGACGTCCCGACCTCGCCCGGCGCCGATCCGCGATCGCTGGCGAAGGCGCAGCTGCTCGGGGCCACCCATGCTCTCGAAGCCGAGGTCAGGCCCTATCTTCAGCGCGACGCAGCCTTTCGCTCCATCACCGCATCACTCCAGGCACGCGGCATGATCACGGTGATCGAGCCGATGGATCGCCTGTGCGATACGCAGCGCTGCAAGCTCGTCGACAAGGGCTATCCGCTCTATTTCGACAGCAATCACCTGAGCGCGAAGGGCGCCGCCGTCGTGGCCCCGTTGTTCGAGCAGGCGATGCGCGATCTGGCCGCGCGGCCGGCCAGGGATCAGACCCTCGGGAAATGAAAAGGGCCCGGCCCTGGCGGAGACGGAGGGATTCGAACCCTCGGTACCAGTAAACCCGGTTCGGCGGTTTAGCAAACCGCTGGTTTCAGCCACTCTCCCACGTCTCCGGCTTGGCGGCAGAGCGCGGCTATAGCGAGGGGTGTGGGAGGGATCAACCGCGCTTGCATGCGCCATCCGACGCGAATTCGACTCAGGTCGTCGCTGCGTTCATTGCGGGGCAAGCCGCACGGGCGCTAGACTTGTCCATTGAGCGCGCTGGGGGAGTGAATTGATGCGCAAGGCCTTTATGATCCTGTTGCTGGTGGCGACCGCCCTCGGCACCGGCCCCGCGCCCTCGCTCGCCCAGGTTCGGACGATCGATCCCAATGAGGCGATCGACAGCGATCTGCAGCGCCAGCAAGCGACCCCGCCGCCGCCCGCGCAGGAGCCGGACACGACGGTGTCGCCCAACGGCCAGTATAATGACGCGCCCGTCCCCGCCGATCAGCAGCAATATCCGCCCTATGACCCGGCCAATCCCAACGCTCTGGCCGGTGGCGATCCGGCGACGGCCCCACCGCAGAGCTCCGCCCGCGCCGACGCCAATGCCAACGCCGCAACCGGCGAGACCTTCCAGCGCGAAGAGCTGCTGAGCGCGGCCGAGGGCACGTTCGGCAAGGGCGCCTCCGGACTGGCCGGCATCCTCGAGCGCACGCTGAAGGAGCAGGGCCGGCCCAACGCCTATATCTCCGGCCGCGAGGCCTCGGGCGCGGTGGTGGTCGGCCTGCGCTACGGCAAGGGCACGATGTTCCACAAGGTCGAGGGGCAGATGCCCGTCTATTGGACCGGTCCGTCGCTCGGCTTCGATCTCGGCGGCGATGCGAACAAGGTGTTCGTGCTCGTCTATAATCTCTACGATTCGGAGGAGCTGTTCCGCCGTTTCCCGGCGGGCGAAGGCCGGCTCTACTTCGTCGGCGGGTTCGCGGCGACCTATCTGCGGCGCGGCAACATCGTGCTGATCCCGATCCGCCTCGGCGTCGGCTGGCGGCAGGGCGTGAATATCGGATACATGAAGTTCAGCCACAAATCGAAGTGGCTGCCCTTCTGACGCAAGACGCCAAGTGCGGCCTTGATGGCCGCAAGTGCGGCCAACCCGGGTGAAACTGCGCCTTTGCGGGCCGAAGTCGCTGGAGTGCCGGGGAGAGCATGGTACGCCGGTGTGGCGGGCGGTTGAATCAAGCGCCCGCGCGGATCAGCCGAAGTCGATCGCCTCGAACCGGATCGGCTCGCCCTGCGCCGCCTCGGCCAGAGCACCATCCCACATCACCCGCTTGCCGCGGACGATCGTGCCGATCGGCCGGCCGGTGAGCGTCATGCCGGTAAAGGGCGACCAGCCGCTGCGCGAGGCGAGCCAGCTCTGCTCGATCGTCCAGCGCGCCTTGAGATCGACGATCGAGAAATCGGCGTCGTATCCGATCGCGATCCGCCCCTTGCCGATGATGCCGAACACCCGCTGCGGCCCCGCGCTGGTCAGGTCGATCACACGCTGCAAGGTCGTCCGCCCTTCGGCGACATGGTTGAGCATCAGCGGCAGCATCGTCTGCACGCCGGGCATGCCGCTCGGGCTCTCCGGATAGGGCTTCGCCTTCTCCTCCACCGTGTGGGGCGCGTGATCGGAGCCGAGGATGTCGGGCACGCCCTGCTGCAGCCAGTGCCACAGCCCGTCGCGGTGCGCGCCCGAGCGGATCGGCGGGTTCATCTGCGCGTGCGTGCCGAGCCGGGGATAGGCCTCCTCACCCGCCAGGGTGAGGTGCTGCGGCGTCACCTCGCAGGTGGCGATGTCCTTGTGCCGGGCGAGCAGTTCCAGCTCCGCCGGCGTCGACACGTGCAGCACATGGATGCGCCGGCCCGCGGCCCGCGCGAGTTTCAGGATGCGCTGTGTCGCCAGCAATGCGCTCTCGTCGTCGCGCCACACCGGGTGCGAGGAGGCGTCGCCCGGCACGCGCTCGCCGGCGCGCGCATTCATTCGCGCCTCGTCCTCGGCATGGATCGCGACGCGCCGATGGCCCGAGGCAAGCACCTCGGCGAGCGAGGAATCCTCGGCGACGAGCAGGTCGCCGGTCGAGGCGCCCATGAAGATCTTCACCCCCGCCGTGCCCGGCAGCCGTTCCAGCTCGGCCAGCGCCGCGGCATTGTGATTGGTCGCGCCGACATAGAAGGCATGGTCGCACCACATGCGATGATGTGCGCGGGCGAGCTTGTCCTGGATCGCCTCGGCGCTGTCGGTATTGGGCTTGGTGTTCGGCATCTCGAACACCGCGGTCACGCCGCCGAGCACCGCGGCGCGGCTGCCGCTTTCGAGGTCTTCCTTGTGAACGAGGCCCGGCTCGCGGAAATGGACCTGGGTGTCGATCACCCCGGGCAAGATATCCAGTCCGGTACAGTCGATCGTCTCGCCGGCGTCGCCGCTCGCCCCGATCGCGACGATTCGCCCGCCGCGCACGCCGACATCGGCGCGGATCGGCCCCGCCGGTGTGTGGACGGTGCCGCCTATCAGCTTCAGATCATATGCCGCTGTCACGATCGTCTCCGGCTCTTCCGCTTGCCCGGCCGACCTCCTACCTGTTCGCCATGAGCGAAACCACCCCGCATGCCACGATGCTCGCCGATCGCGCGCTGATTCGTATCGCGGGCGACGATGTCCGCGATTTCCTGCAGGGGCTGGTGACGCAGGACGTGGCGACACTCGACGCCGCCGCGCCGCGCTGGGCCGGCTTGCTCACGCCGCAGGGCAAGGCGCTGTTCGATTTCCTGCTCTGGGCGGACGGCGATGCCGTGCTGATCGATTGCGAGAGCGGCGCGGCCGAGGCGCTTGCCCGCCGCCTCGCCATCTATCGCCTGCGCCGCCCGATCACGATCGAGCGCATCGAGGGCGCGGTCCACTGGTCGCTCGATGGCGATGACGGCGTGCCCGATCCGCGCCTGCCCGAGCTTGGCCGTCGCTGGCTGGGGAGCCCGGGCGACGCCGCGACCGGCTGGCATGCGCACCGCCTGTCGCTGGGCGTCACCGAGGGTGCGGCCGAGCTCGGCTCGGACAAGACGCTCTGGCTCGAGGCCAATGCGCGCGAGCTGAACGGCGTCAGCTTCACCAAGGGCTGTTATGTCGGGCAGGAGAACACCGCCCGGATGCATCACCGCGCCAAGGTCAACCGCCGCCTCGTGGTGGCGCCGATCGCGGAGCCGGGCGATCGCACGCGGGCAAGCTATCCGGACCTCGGCCTGATGGTCGAGCTGCGGCGGGTCGAGGCACTGGGCGACGCGATCGTGCCGCCCTGGCTCAGGACGGCGTTAGAACAGGCTGCGTAAAATCTGACGCGCCCCGCCTGCTCTGGGCCTGCTCCCGTTATTTGTTGTCGCATCGTTTTTGCGAAAACCGGTACCCGGTTTTTCGCACGATGCTCCAGCCGCCTGAGCGTCAGCGCCCGATCGAGCTGTACGCGAACCCTGCGCGCTCGACATCCGCCGGCGGATAGACGTTGCGCAGATCGACCATCACCTTGCCGTTCATCGTCTTGGCCAGGCGGCCGAGATCGAGCGCGCGGTAAATGTCCCATTCGGTCACGATGACGACCGCGTCGGCACCTTCGGCCGCCTCATAGGCATCGCCGCAATAGGTGACGCTGGGCATCATCGTCCTGGCGATCTCCATGCCCTCGGGATCATGGGCGCGGACCTTCGCGCCGGCATCGAGCAGGCTCTGCACGACCGCAAGGCTCGGCGCGTCGCGCATGTCGTCGGTATTGGGCTTGAAGGTGAGCCCGAGGATCGCGACCGTCTTGCCCTTGCCGTCACCGCCGAGCGCGTGGATCACCTTGCGGCCCATCGCGCGCTTGCGGCTGTCATTGACCTGGACGACCGCCTCGACGATCCGCACCGGCGTTTCGTAATCCTCGGCCGTCTTCAACAGCGCCAGCGTATCCTTGGGGAAGCAGGAGCCGCCATAGCCCGGCCCGGCGTGCAGGAATTTCGAGCCGATCCGGTTATCGAGACCGATGCCGCGCGACACGTCCTGGACATTCGCGCCGACCGCCTCGCACAGATCCGCGATCTCGTTGATGAAGGTGATCTTGGTCGCGAGAAAGGCGTTCGCGGCATATTTGATCAGCTCGGACGTGCGCCGCCCGGTGAACAGGATCGGGCTCTCATTGAGGTAGAGCGGCCGATAGACGTCGCGCATCACCTGCTGGGCGCGGGCATCTTCGGTACCGATCACGATCCGGTCGGGTCGCTTGAAATCGCCGATCGCGGCGCCCTCGCGCAGGAATTCGGGATTGGAGACGACCGCGATCTCGAAATCGCCGGCGACTTCCTTGAGGATTTCCTCGACCTTGTCGCCGGTGCCGACCGGCACGGTCGATTTGGTGACGATCACCACGGGCCCGTCGATCGCCGCGCCGATCTCGCGCGTCGCCTCGACCACATAGGTGAGATCGGCATGACCGTCGCCACGCCGCGACGGCGTGCCGACCGCGATGAACACGGCATCGGCGCCGGATACCGCCTTTTTCAGATCGGTGGTGAAGCTCAGCCGCCCGGCCGCGACATTGGTCGCGACCAAAGTATCGAGCCCGGGCTCGAAGATCGGCATCTTGCCCGATTCGAGCGCGGCGATCTTGCCCGCATCCTTGTCGACGCAGATCACGTCATGGCCGAAATCCGAAAAGCAGGCGCCCGATACCAGACCAACATAGCCCGAACCGATCATCGTTATCCGCATGCCTGATACCCTGTCCCATATTTGGATGCGCCGCTGCCGGCCCGCGCTCCTCTAGCCTACCGGAACGCTATTGCCACCCCCGGGCAATCGGCATCGGCATTGTCTGGAGCACGCCGACGGCGCGAGATGAAGTCGGCGGAAGTTCAGCCGCCGGCCGCCCGAACGAAGCGCCACTTGCCGGGCGCACAAACGAAAGGGGAGACCGGCAAAGCCGATCTCCCCTCGATTCCTTCGAACTCGATCGAGCTTAGTTGCCCGAACCAGGTCCGTAGGTGACTTCCACGCGGCGGTTCTGAACCTCGCGGACGCCGTCGGCAGTCGCGACGCGCGGGCGGCTTTCGCCGAACGCTTCCGTCGAGATCACACCCTCGGGGATCGCATGAGCGGACAGATAGGCCTTCACCGAATCCGCACGACGCTGCGAGAGACCCACATTGTACGCAGGTGCACCCGAACGATCGGCGTGGCCGGCCAGCATGACCTGCGCATTGCCGCAGTTCTGATACTGGGTGACGGCGTTGTCGAGGATCGACGACGCGTCCGGCGTGATGTCCGACTTGTCCCATTCGAAGAACACGATGAACGGACCAGGCGAGCAGACCTGCGCCACAGGTGCCGGCGCTGGCTCAGGCGGCGGGGGCGGAGGAGGCGGCGGAGGAGGCGGAGGCGGCGGCGGCGGCGGAGCCGGCGGTTCGCCAAAGTTGTAGGTCAGGCCACCCAGGATGCTGTGCGACCGGTACCGACCTTCGAAGGTGCGGCCCGAGACGTCGATCATCTTCAGATTGTCTGCGGTGAAGAAGCGATACTTGATCGACGCATCGAGATGGTCGGTCAGCGGCGCCCGGAGACCGGCAATGCCCTGATAGGCGAAGACCGTGTCCGAATCGTCGAGGAAGTTGCTGAGCGTGTTCAGCGCATAATCGCTCGCCTTGACGCGAGCGACACCGACACCGCCGCCGACAAAGCCCTGGACGCCATTGTCGTCGCCAAAGTCGAGCAAGCCGTTCACCATGAAGCTGAGCGCCGTCGTGCGGCCCCCGGCATAATCATAGGTGCCCGCGGGAACGTTGATCGGACGGCCCTGGAAGTTCGAGGCCGGCGTCGTCGTCGACGAGTAGTAGGAATCGACGGTCGCGCTCTTG
>NZ_JAQGLC010000356.1 GCF_028293085.1 Sphingomonas bacterium | reverse complement strand
AGATGCGCGGCCTGTTCTCCTTCCTGTTCGGTGCCTCGATGCTGCTGGTGATCGACCGGGCGACCGCGAAGGGCGAGAATCCGGCGCGGGTGCATTTCTCGCGGATGTTCTGGCTGTTCCTGTTCGGCGAGGCGCATCTGATCCTGCTGTGGTGGGGCGACATTTTGCAGCATTATGCGCTGGTCGGCTGCATCGCCTGGTTCTTCCGCAACAAGCCACCGCACAAGCTGATCGGGATGGCGGTGGTGCTGATCGCGCTCGAGGTGATGCTAATCGGGAGCCTGCCGCTGGGGGTGCACTATGCCGAGATCGCGATGCACGCGCCGCATCCGTCCGCCGACACGATCCGGCAATATCAGGGCTTCCAGCAGGGCTTCGGCGTGCCGACGCCCGCGGCGCTGGCGCAGGATCTGGCGATTCACCGCGGGCCCTGGCCGGTCCTGTTCGCGCATGAGCTGAAGGAAGCGGTGTCGTCGCCGGTCAACACCGTGCTGTTCGTCGGGATGGAGACGCTGGCGTACATGATGCTGGGCATGGCGTGCCTCAAATCGGGGATGCTGACCGGGGAATGGAGCGCGGCGCGGTACCGGCGCTGGGCAACGATCGGCTTTGCCACGGGCATCCCGGCCTTCGCGGCGCTGGCCTGGTATATCGCGAGCCACGATTTCGCGCTGTTCCCGGTGGTGCTGGGTGCCATCACCCTGCCGACCCTGTTCCGGCCGCTGATGATCGTCGGCTGGGCATGCCTGATCATCCTGGTAACACGGCGCGGCGGGGCCCTGACCGAACGGGTCGCCGCGGCGGGGCGGATGGCCTTTTCCAATTATCTCGGCACAACGATCCTCTGCACGACCTTCTTCTATGGCTATGGGCTCGGCTTTTACGGGCATCTCTCGCGCGCCGAGCTGTATCTCGTCGTGTTCGCGGTGTGGGCGCTGATGCTGCTCTGGTCGAAGCCGTGGCTCGACCATTTCCGCTATGGGCCGCTCGAATGGCTGTGGCGATCGCTGGCGCGGATGAAGTTCCAGCCGATGCGCGGGAGCGCGCTGGCCGACTGAGAGTTTTGCGAGTGATCCGCAAAAGCGCTTGCGACTGGTTCGCATTAGCCCTAGATCATGGCCAGCGAGGGAGTTCCCATGGTCGTTTGTATCTGTAATGCGATTCGCGAACAGGACGTGCGCGAGGCCGCGCGCGGCGGGGCGAAAAGTGCCTGCCAGGCCTATCGCTCGCTCGGCCGCCAGCCGAAATGCGGCCAGTGCGTGCCGTTCGCGCGCGCCATCATCGATGAAGAGCGTGCGGCTGCGTAGCGTTCTCAAGCGCTGAAAACCGCAGATTTCCGCCATTTTTCGCCTGTCTTGTGAGCCCGTTCTGCGCTAGGTTGCGCGAGCAAAACGGAGATGCGACATGAAGGGCGACCCCAAGGTCATCGATTTCCTGAACGAGGCGCTCAAGAACGAGCTGACCGCGATCAACCAATATTGGCTGCATTACCGGCTGTTCGATCATTGGGGCGTGCGCAAGCTCGCCGAGTTCGAGAAGCATGAGTCGATCGACGAGATGAAGCATGCCGACATGCTGTCGGAGCGGATCCTGTTCCTCGACGGCCTGCCCAATTTCCAGCTGCTCGGGCGGCTGCGCATCGGCGAGACGGTGGAGGAGGTCCTCAAGGCCGACCTCGCGCTCGAGATGGAGGCGCTGCCGCTGCTGCGCGACGCGATCGAGCATAGCGAGAAGGTCCGCGATTATGTCAGCCGCGACCTGTTCCGGCGGATCCTCGACAGCGAGGAAGAGCATGTCGACACGCTGGAACGCCAGTTCGAGATGATCGAGCGGATGGGGATCGCGAATTACGTGCAGCTGCAGAGCAAGGCGGCCGACGACGAGGGGTAAGCGCTGAATAAAGTCCCTCCCCTGAAGGGGAGGGACTTTTTTTGCTCAGCCTTGCGCCGCCGCGTTCGACAGGCCGTAAAAGTCCAGCGTGTGCGGCGTGACCCAGCCATAGTGATAATTCAGCAGGAAGATGCCGAAACCGATCGTCGCGACGATCGTCACGCGTAGTGCGATACGCCCCGGGCGGAATTCGTGCGGGGCGCTTTCGGCCTGGCCCGGGATGCGCTCGATGCCCGCTTCCTCCGACGTCCGGACCCCGAAAGGCAGGACGAGGAAGACCGAGAAGGCCCAGAACAGGAAGTAGATGGCGAGCATCGAGGGCCAGCGCATCGTGTCAGCCCTCGATCAGCAGGACGTCGACGATGGGCTTCTTGCCCGTCCAGCGCGTCGCGACGCGGCGGGCCGACAGGCGGATATCCTCGCGCAGCTTGTCGCGGTCGCGGCCGCCTTTCCGGACCGCCTCGACCACCGCCTCGACCGCCTCGTCGAGGAACGGATCGCGATCCTCCTCGACCGGAATGCCCTGCAGGCGGACCTGGGGCCGGCCGATCATCTTGCCGCCGCGATCGATCGCGACCGCGACCGACATCTGGCCGAACAAGGCGAGCTTGCGGCGCTCGTTGATCGTCGCGCCGTCGCCCGGCAGGATGACGTCGCCGTCAAGCACCAGCCGGCCGACCTGGGCATGGCCGAGCTTCTCAGGCGCGCCGGGGGCGAGACGGACGATGTCGCCATTGGTCTGCACCAGGGCCCGCGGAATGCCCTCGGACAGGCCGAAGCGCGCCTGCTCCATCAGATGGCGCATCTCGCCGTGCACCGGCATCAGGATCTCGGGGCGGATCCAGCGGTACATCGCCGCGAGTTCGGGCCGGCCGGGATGGCCCGAGACATGGACGTGCGCCTGGCGTTCGGTGATCATCTCGACCCCCTTGGTGGCGAGCTGGTTCTGGATGCGGCCGATCGCGACCTCGTTACCGGGAATCTGCTTCGACGAGAAGACGACGGTGTCGCCGGCATCGAGGCTGATCGGGTGCGAGCCCGAGGCGACGCGGGCCAGGGCAGCGCGCTCCTCGCCCTGGCCGCCGGTGGCGACGATCAGGATCTTGTCGCGCGGCAGGCGCATCGCGGCATCGGGCTCGACCGTCTCGGGGAAATCCTTGAGATAGCCGGTCGCGCGGGCGACCTTGAGGATGCGATCGAGCGAGCGGCCGGCGACGCAGAGCTTGCGCCCGGTTTCCTTGGCCACCTGACCGAGCGTGTGCAGCCGCGCGGCGTTCGACGCGAAGGTGGTGACGAGCACCCGGCCCTTCGCCTTGGCGACGACCTCGGACAGGCCGATCCGGACGTCCGCTTCGGAGCCCGATGCCTCGGTGTTGAACACATTGGTGGAATCGCAAACGAGCGCGAGAATGCCCGCGTCGCCGATCGCCTCAAGCCCCTCTGGACTGGTCGGCGCGCCGAGCACGGGCGCGGCATCGAGCTTCCAGTCCCCGGTGTGGAAGACGTTGCCATAAGGCGTTTCGATCAGCAGCGCATTGGCTTCGGGAATCGAATGCGACAGCGGCACGAAATTGACGCCGAACGGGCCGACATCGACGCGCTGGCCGGGCTTCACGACATTCAGGCGGACGCGGTTGGCGTTGCCCTCTTCCTCGAGCTTGCCGCGGATCAGGCCGGCGGTGAAGGGCGTGGCGTAGAGCGGCACGCCGAGATCCTCGGCGAGATAGGGCAGCGCGCCGATATGGTCCTCATGGCCGTGCGTGAGCACGATGCCGACCAGGTTTTCGAGCTGTTCCTCGATAAAGGCGAGATCGGGCAGGATCACGTCGATGCCCGGATATTGCGGATCGGCGAAGGTAATGCCGCAATCGACCATGAGCCATTTGCCGCGACAACCGTAAAGGTTGACGTTCATGCCGATCTCACCCGAACCGCCAAGGGCCAGGAAGAGAAGTTCGTTATTGGGAGTCACTTAGTATTTGTTCTTTCTCGTAGGGAGTCCGCGCGGAAGCGGGGACGCATAGGGTGCGCGGTCAGCGCCGAATAATGTCTCGATGGAAATGGCGGGAGCGCCATGGGACCCCTTGTCGGGATCGCACATCAGCCCCCCATATGGGCGCGATCCCACAACATCGCCAGTCCCTGAATGGTCAGATCGGGCTCGATCGTGTCGAAAACGTCCGTCTGCTTCTCGAACAGCGAGGCGAGGCCGCCGGTCGCGATGACCTTCACCGGGCGGCCGACCTCGGCCTTCATGCGGGCGACCAGCCCCTCGATCATCGCGATATAGCCCCAATAGATGCCGATATGCATCTGGCTGACGGTATCGCGGCCGATCACGCTGGTGTTGTCGGGCGCCTCGATCGCGATGCGCGGGAGCTTGGCGGCGGCGGTGACGAGCGCGTCGAGCGAGAGGTTGATGCCAGGGGCGATGATCCCGCCCTTATAGGCGCCGTTGAAATCGGAAAAGTCGAAGGTGGCCGCGGTGCCGAAATCGATCGTGATCAGGTCGCCGGGATGGAGCGCATGCGCGGCGATCATGTTGACCGCACGATCGGCGCCGACCGCATGGGGCTCCTCGACATCGAGCTGCATGCCCCATTCGACCGGGGGCTGGCCGGCGATCAGCGGCTCGCCGCCGAAATATTTGCGGGCCAGCGTCTGGAGATTGTGAAGCGCGCGCGGGACGACGGTGGCGATGATCACCCCGGTGACGGCGCTGCGATCATAGCCTTCGAGAGTGAGCAGCTGGCTCAGCCACACGGCATATTCGTCGGCGGTACGCCTGGGATCGGTCGCAATGCGCCAGCGCGCCTTGATCGTGCCGCCCCCCGAACCCGAGCCAGGTTCAACGAGCGCGAAGACCATATTGGTATTGCCGGCATCGATCGCGAGCAGCATTGGGTTCGGCCTCAGATCAGGAAGACGTCGGCGGCGTGAATGACACGGGTCGTGCCGTCCGCCAAGCGCAGGATGAGGGCCCCTTCATTGTCGAGGCCGCTGAACAGCCCGTCGATCGCGCTGCCATCGGGCAGGCGCGCGGTGAGCGCGGTGCCGGGCGCGTGGGCGCGATCGAGCCAGCGGGCGCGGACGGGGCCGAGGCCCTCGGCGCGCCAGATGCCGAGCCAGCGGGCGAAGGCATCGGCCAGGGTTTCGAGAAAGTCGGCCGGATCGGGCGCGGCGCCGTGCGCGGCCAGGCTGGTGGCGGGGCGTTCGAGATCGGTGGGGTGGTGGGCGAGATTGACGCCAATGCCGATTACCACGGCGTCGTCAGCGCGCTCGAGCAGGATGCCGGAGAGCTTGGCGCCGTCGAGCAGCAGGTCGTTGGGCCATTTGATCCGCACCGCATCGGCGCGCGGGAGATAGGCCGAGACCACCTCCTCCAGCGCGACCGCAGCGACCAGGGCGAGCGTCGCGGCCTGGGGATCGTGCGGGCGGAGGCGCACCAGGGTGCTCGCGTAGAGATTGCCCTCGGGCGACGCCCAGGCACGGCCCTGGCGCCCGCGTCCGCCGGTCTGGCGTTCGGCGCGGAGCCAGAGCCCCTCGCCTGCCCCGCTCCCCGCCAGCATCAGCATGTCGGCGTTGGTCGACCCCGTCTCGGCGACGGTGCGGATCGTATGCGTCAGAACAGCGCCCTGGCGGCGGCCATGCCCCACGCGCCCAGCAGCGGGATGGTGAGATAGCCGAGCGGCGAGATGAACAAGGCGGCGACCGCGATCAGCCCGCCCTCGACCTTGCTGCCCATCGGGGCGAAGGCCGTCGCGGCATCGTCGAAGTACATCGTCTTCACCACGCGCAGATAATAATAAGCGCCGATCACCGAGGCGGCGATGCCGACCACCGCGAACGGGAACAGGCCCGCCTGGACCGCGGCCCAGAACACCGCGAACTTGGCGTAGAAGCCGAACAGCGGCGGAATGCCGGCGAGGCTGAACATGAACAGGCCAAGCGCCAGCGCGAGGCCGGGCCGGGTTTTGGACATGCCGGAAAGGCTGGCGATGGTCTCGACCGGCTGGCCCTGCTCGTCGCGCATCTGGAGCACGACGAGGAAACTGCCCAGAGTCATCGCGATATAGATGGTCATATAGACCAGCACCGCGGAGACGCCCTCCGGCGTGCCGCAGGCAAGACCGACCAGCGCGAAGCCGACATTGTTGATCGAGCTGTACGCCAGCAGCCGCTTGATGTTGGTCTGGCCGATCGCCGCCACCGCCCCGAAGATGATGGAGGCGAGGCTGGCGAAGATGACGATCTGGCGCCACTGATCGGTCGCCGGGCCCATCGCCTCGACCGCGACGCGCACCGCGAGCGCCATCGCCGCGACCTTGGGCGCGGAGGCGAAGAAGGCCGTAACCGGGGTCGGCGCGCCTTCGTACACGTCGGGCGTCCACATGTGGAACGGCACCGCGCTGATCTTGAAGGCGAGGCCGGCAAAGACGAAGACCAGGCCAAAGGTCAGGCCAAGCGAATGGCCGGCGCCATAAGCGGTCGCGATCAACGCGAAGAGCGTCGTGCCGCTGAAGCCATAGACCAGGCTGATGCCGTAGAGCAGGATGCCGCTAGCCAGCGCGCCGAGCACGAAATATTTGAGGCCCGCCTCGGCCGAGCGCGTGTCGCGGCGCATGAAGCTCGCCAGCACATAGGCGGCGAGGCTCTGTAGCTCGAGGCCGACATAGAGGGTGAGCAGGTCGCCCGCCGACACCATCATGCCCATGCCGACCGCGGAGAGCAGGATCAGGACGGGATATTCGGGGCGGAGATCGTCGCCCGCGCTCTGTTCGAAGAAGCGCGGCGCGATAATGATCGCGACGGCGGCGGCGACATAGATTAGCACCTTGGCGAAGGCGGCGAAGGCATCGGCGCGATAGAGGCCGTAAAAGGCTTCCCCGCCGGTGGATGCGGGGCCGATCAACGCGATGCCGGCACCGACGAGTACGGCGACCGACGTCCAGGACACGGCTTTCGTCGAGGCCTGGCCACCCCAGGCGGCGACCAGCATCAGGATCAGCGCGCCGGCCGAGAGCACCAGCTCCGGCAGGGTCATCAGCAGCGAGGCGTTCATGGATGTGCCTCCGCATGGGCCGCGGGCACGACGAGTTTGCCGGGCGTTGGCAACGAGTCGCCGGCGGGCGCGGCGCGGGCGATGCGCGCCTGCAGCGTGCCGACATCGCCGCGCATCGGCGCGAGGAAGCTTTCGGGATAGACGCCCATCCACAGCACCACCGCCGCGATCGGCGCGAGCAGTGCTACTTCACGCAAGCTGAGATCGGGCATTGCGCGGACGTCATCCTTGGTGAGATCGCCGAACACGACGCGGCGATAGAGATAGAGCATATAGGCTGCGCCCAGGATGATCCCGGTGGTGCAGAGCAAGGTGATCGTGGTCGAGACCTGATAGGTGCCCGCCAGCGACAGGAACTCGCCGACAAAGCCGCTGGTGCCCGGCAGGCCGACCGAGGCCATGGTGAAGAGCATGAACAGCAAGGCGTATTTCGGCATGTTGATGGCGAGGCCACCGTACCGGTTGATCTCGCGGGTGTGCAGGCGATCGTAGATCACGCCGACGCAGAGGAAGAGCGCGGCGGAGACGAGACCGTGACTGAGCATCACGATCATCGCGCCCTCGATGCCCTGGCGGTTGAAGGCGAACAGGCCGATCGTCACGATCGCCATGTGCGCGACCGAGCTATAGGCAATCAGCTTCTTCATGTCGGACTGCACCAGCGCGACCAGCGAGGTGTAAATCACCGCGATGGCGGACAGGCCGAAGATCAGCCAGGTGAACTGGGCCGAGGCCTCCGGGAACATCGGCAGCGAGAAGCGCAGGAAGCCGTAGCCGCCGAGCTTCAGCAGCACGCCGGCCAGGATGACCGAGCCCGCGGTCGGCGCCTGGACGTGCGCATCGGGCAACCAGGTATGAACCGGCCACATCGGCATCTTCACCGCGAAGGACGCAAAGAAGGCAAGCCACAGCCACATCTGCGCGTGCACCGGGAAATCGGTGTTGAGCAGGGTCGGGATGTCGGTGGTGCCGGCATATTGCGCCATCCACAGCATCGCGATGAACATCA
>NZ_JAQGLC010000331.1 GCF_028293085.1 Sphingomonas bacterium | reverse complement strand
TCTGCTCGACCGCTGCACGATCGACGCTGACGCCCGACAGGCGCGCGACGATATCCTGCACCGCATCGACCGTCGCCGTTTCGATTTCCGTCGTCGCCGCCGATTTGGCCGCGTCGATCCGCGTCATTGCCGAGGCGATCCGTGCCGCCGAATCGGCATCGCCGGACTTGATGGTCGTCTCGGACGCGACGGTCGCCTTGGCCTTCGCCTCGCCGACCGCCTTGAACGCCTTGGTGCGCGCGGTTTCGAGGCCAGCCTGATAGCCGATCTCGAGCCCGTTCGCGGTATTGTTGGCAGCCTCCGCCGCGGCGAGATCACCCGAGATACGCGCGGTACGATCGTCGATCGTCCGTTCGATCTTGGGCACCATCGCCTTGCCGATCCCGAAATAGATCAGCGCGAACACGATCGCGAGCCAGAATAGCTGCGAGGCGTAGATCTCACCGATCTGGGAAAGTTGCGGCATTGCGGCTCGCCCTTACTTCTTGACGACGAAGAGGATGAGGATCGCGACGACGAACGCGATCAGGCCGAGAAGCTCGGATGCCGCGAAGCCGATGAACAACCGGCCCTGCTGGCCGTCAGCTGCACCAGGATTGCGCAGCGCGCCTTCGAGGAACGAGCCGAACACATTGCCCACGCCGAGCGCGGCCAGGCCGACGCCGATCGCCGCAAGGCCGGCACCGATATACATTGCACCAAGATCAGTCATGATAAGCTCCCTAGTAATCCAAATGGTCGGTAATTCGAGTGACTTAGTGCAGGTGCACCGCGTCGTTGAGGTAAAGCGAGGTCAGCAGCGCGAAGACATAGGCCTGGATCGCGCACACCAGCAACTCGAGCGCGCTGACGCCGATGATCATGATGAAGCTGAGCAGCGTAACGATCCAGCCGAGCGGACCGCCGGCGTTGATGCCCTGCACCACGAAGCTGCCGAACACCTCGAGCAGGATATGCCCCGCGGTCATCGCGACGAACAGTCGCAGGCCAAGGCTGAACGGGCGCACCATGAACGACACGAACTCGACCGGGATGATGACGGGCATCAGCCAGCCGGGCGCGCCGTGCGGCACGAACAGCGAGAAGAAGTGCAGGCCGTGCCGCCAGAAGCCGACCGCGAGCACGATGCCGAACGACAGGAACGCCAGCACCGCGGTGACGGTGATGTGGCTGGTCACCGCGAAGGTGTGGAGATGCGGCACGATCGCGAGCGGCAGCACGCCGACGAGGTTCGCGAACAGGATGAACATGAAGATCGAAAAGATGTAGGGCGCGAACTTCTTGCCTTCCGGCCCGATGTTCACCAGCATCATGTTGTCGATGAAGCCGACCGCCGATTCCGCGGCCACCTGCCACCGGCCGGGGATCAGCCGGCGCTTCAGGCCGCCCGACATGAACAGCGCAAGCAGCACGAACACGACGACCATGAACAGCGCCGAGTTGGTGAACGACACGTCATATCCGAACAGCACGATACGATGGCCGAGCACGGGCTCGACCAGGAACTGCTCCATCGGGTCTATTCTACCGGCCACGTCGCCTTACCCTTGTGCATTGCGGTTGGGAGCGCGGGTCATTCCGCGCGCTCCTTCGAGATCTTGAAGATGTTGCGGAACGCCACGATCACGGCGAGCGCAAGCAATATCAGCAGGAACCAGGGGCTGGTGCCGAGCCAATGATCGAGCGCCCAACCGATCACGCCGCCACCGATCGGCGCGCCGATCAGCTCCGCGAGAACACGCGCGCCCTGCGAATAGCCCTTGGCGGGCTTCGCAGCACTGCCACCGGCACGCGCCTCTTCGGCCGCGCGCGCCTTGGCGATACGGCTCTCAAGGTCATCGTTCTGGCGGTCGTCGGCCAACGCGAAATCATCCTGATAAGAAAACGCCGCCGGGCTTGCGCACGGCGACGAGGAACATGGGGCCAAGCCCCCGTTGCGGCGCCCGTTTAGAAAAGGGGGGTGGCTGAGTCAACCTTGTCGCCGGGGTGTGTCGGCGGGGCGCTGTGGCGGGCCTTTGTTCGGGATAGCGCCGTGGCATTGCGAGTTGAATCGCGTGCGGCAATGCCGTTGCAGGGCCGTTGCGGGAAAATGTCATGCAGTTTGCTGACATTTTCGCGGCGGGTGCTGTGCCGGCAGGGTATCGGCCACGGCGATGGCCGTGCTCGTGTGACGTCGATCGCTGGATGCCGGGCGGCGATGTTGGAGTTTCACGAGGGGAAATGCGTGAAACCGGCGCGTGTGGCAGCGGAATTTTGTCATGCCCTTGCGCGACGACGGGCCTGACGTCCCTAGCCGCGATATGCGCAGATGCGAGGTATCGATGTCAGACGCTGTACAGATTTCTGTACAGATTCGGTGAAGGCGCGCCCGAACTGGCCGGCAGAGGCCCCTCCTCTCCCGCAAGCGGGAGGAGAGGGAGGAATTACGTTACACGCAGCGCGGGTCGCGGTCCGGGGCGGCGGCGGTGCGGGTTTTCCATTCGCCCGCGGGCGTCTGGTATTTCTCGCCCGGCACCGTCTTCAGGATCAGGTTGCAGCCGCTGGCAAAGGCCATCTGCTCGACCGTCGCGCCGGCGGCGGCGCTCTGGGTGTATTTCGCCTTGCGCTGGATGTTGATGTTGTTGATCAGCGCGCGCAGTTCTGCGGTGCCCGCGCCGACGACGCCGAGATAGCCGTCGGGCTGCTCGCCGATCTGGCCAGCCGAACGCGCGGCCTGATAGGCCGGGTCGCGCTGCGCATAGGCCGCCGTGGCAAGCCCGGCGAGCGCGAGGCCCGCAGCGATCATCGTGATTTTGGCCATGGTCTTCATCAGAAAATATCCGGGTTCTGCTGGATCAACGTCTTCGCCTCGCCATCGAGCCGATAGACAACTTCCTGCGTCACGTTGATGTTGAGGTTGATCTCGATCGGCTTGTCGGGCGCGGTCACGTTGACGCAACCGGTTGTTGCGGCGCTGGCGCCCAGGGCCATGATCAATACCATCTTCTTCATCACGCTACTCGTCGGTCTCCACTTCCGCTTCGTCAATCCTGTTTCGGTCATGGCAGTTTCTCGCTTTCGGCAGGCTGAATGGGGATCGGGCCCGGTGCGGGTGGGTTGGCGGGCGGGTTGGCAGGCGGTTGGGCACGCTTGCGCTGCTCCTCGAGCAGGGCCGGCAGGTTGCGCTGGATGAGCCGCTTCGGATCGTAGAAGGACGCGGCCGAATCGATCAGGCCGCGGAACGGCGCCTTGATCCGCACGTTGAAGATGAAGGGCAATTTCTGCAGGCGATCGAGGATGAAGTTGCGCTTCGCCCCCGCCCCCTGCCCGACGCCGGCGAAGCGCACCTCGGTGATCATCTCGCCCGCCAGCGGACCGTTCATCACCAGATCGAGCCGCTGGTAGCGCAGTGATTTCAGCGCCTGGAAGGCGAGATTGCCCCAGAAGCCGACATCCTTCTGGCTGACCTCGCCGACATAGGCGATCGTGCCGCCGCCGGGGCGCACGGTCAGCCGGCCATTCTCGATCCGCCCGCCTTTCTCGTCGAAGATCATCGGCAAGGTGCCGTCGAAGATGCCGGTCGCGTCGAGATTCTTGAAATCGAATTGCTGGAGGAACTGGCCTGCATCCATGGCTGTGACGGTGAAGGTCATGTGGCGTTCCTGCGCCTGGCCGAAATCGAGCAGGGTCGGCTCCAGCACCAGCGAACCGCCGGCAAAGGGCCAACGCCCTTCCTCGACCTGGATTCGGGTGCCGGCGAGAAGCCGGTAGCGGATCGTGCCGTCATTGACCGCGATGCCGGGGTTGATCGTCTTGACGGTCGCGATCTGGCCCGGTGCGGTTTCGAGGTTGAGCAGATCGGTGAAGCGGATTTCGCCCGCAATCCCGGTGACCGGGCCGAAGGCGGCGGCGAGATCGGTGCCGGCGGTGCGGAACACACCGTCGCTGGTTACTCCGGCCTGGTTCCAGCGGATATGCCCCTCCCCCGCCACGCTGCCCGCGACATCGGCGATCACGCCGAAGGTGAGCCGGGTGAGGTCGTTGGGCTGAAGGTCCTTGCCGAAGGTGATGCCCGGCACCGCGAGATATGCATGGCCGTTGCCGTTCGACAGATCATGTTCGATCGAGACATTGCTGACGAGGGCGCCCTTGTCGGGGCTCTTCAGCCCCGCCAGGGCGATGATGTGGTTGTCAGTGAGCCGGAACCAGACGCCATCGCCGGCAAGCGGCTGGAACCGCGGCACCGGCGCCGCATCGGCCAAGCGGAGCGTGCCGCCGACCAGATCAAAGGCACCTCCGGCGAAACGCCAGGCGCCATGCGCCTGCGATACCAGCAACGGGACATTGGCGATCTGGCCGGCGCCGCCATCAAGCATGCCGCGCGCCGCGCCATCGGCGTAGCGGAAAGCAGTGCGGGCGAAGGACAAATGCGTGACGCGATCCAGCGCGCCGATCCGCGCGTCCACGCCGCGCAACTCGCCGTGCGTGTCGCGGAGGAACAAGGTCGCGCCGGCAGCGGACAGCGCGAGCGGGGTGTTGCCGAGCGCCCCCGACAGGCGAAGCGCACCCGACGTCACCCCGCCGCCGATCCGCCCGCCCTCGAGCCGGACCATCGCGCCCTCGACCGGGCAAAGCGTGAGGCTGGCCGGGCGCAGCCTCAGGCTCGATACGGCGAGCGCATCGAAAGAGAGCGGCGCGCAATCGCGGTTGATCTGGAGGCGATCATGGCCGTCCCACAGGCCGTTGAGGGGCAGGACGAGGCCATCGATATGGCCCCCGCTCAGCGGCCCGGACAGAGTGATGCGGGTCGAGACGCGCGTCGCGCCGCCGGGGGTGGCGGTGAAGCTCACCGGCGCGAGCGCAAGGCGCGCCGTGCCGGTAGCATAGGGCTGGATCGTCGCCGTGCCGGTGAGCGGGGCGCCGGCGGCCGGCTGCGTTACGCTAACCACTGCCTGGGGCAGGTTGCCGCCACCGGTTTCGACCCGGCCGTCGAAGCGCACGCCGCCGCCGGGCCATTGATAGCCGATGCCGGCGCCGCCCGTGATGCTCGCCCGCGCGCCGGACCTGGCTGCCAGAGCGAGGCGGGAGATCGTCGCCCTGCCCTGCCCGCCCTTCATGCTGGCAGCGAGGTCGGCATCCAGATCGACGGATTGCGCCGCCGCCTCGATCGCAGTGATGAGCTGGCGGGCGAGCGGGCCGATCGGGGTGCCGGCGCCGAAATCGCGGTAGCCGGCAAGCTGCGCCCGCGCGCCGCGCACCAGCAGCGCCTGGCGCGCACCGGCGCGGCCGTTAAAATCGATCCCGCCACCGGCCAGCCGGTAACGGCCTGCCAGGGTCAGCCCGGCGCCGCCGGCGACCCGGGTCACGAACAGGCCGGTTTTCAGATCGATCTGCCCGGTGGTGTCGGCGGCGTTGCCGGTAAAGCCAATCGCGCCGGTGAGGGCGCGGATCTCGACCGCGGGGTGGCGGATCGAGGCGATGGCGAGGTTCGCCTCGCCGCGCCATCCGGCGAGCGTCTCGTCAAGCGTCACCGCCAGATCGGCGCCCGCATCCGTCAGGTGCGCGCCCGCGCAATCGAGCAATGCGGCGTGAATCGGGCCGCTCAGCACCGGCCTGTTCGCGGCAATGCGGATCTTCAGCGGCGCGGCCATGCGGCCGATCACGCAGCCGCCGAGATCGAGCCGTTCGGAAATAGCCGCGATCTGCCCCGCGAACCCGTCATTCAGCCGACCGCTACCGCTCAGCTTGATCCCGACCACGCCCTGAGGCGCGACCAGCCTGATCCGGGCATCCTGGATGTCGGCGACGATCGCCGGCAGGGTGAAGGGCTTGCCGGAGGATGCGGGCATCAGCTTGTCGATCGCGCCCAGCGACAGCCTGCCGCCGACCAGCCGCGCGTTCATCCGGACATGGCCGGCGCGGATCGCGGTGACGCTGGCGCCCGACAGGCCAATGCTGGTGCGCAACTCGATCCAGTCGGCGACCAGATCGGGATGGGCGGGATCGCCGATCACGACGTTGGTCAGGCGCTGGCGATTGAAGCCGAGATCGGCGATCCGGTAGCGCGCCGGTACGCCGCGCTCGGCCAGCGCCTTGTCGATATAGTTGGAGGCGATCGGCTTGCGCTGAGTCCACAAAACCACAAGCCCGGCGATCAGCGCGATCGACACGACAAGCGCGATCCGGCGGAAGCGCCGCCCGCGGGGACTGTCATAGGTCACATCGTCCGCCGTCACGCCGCTCGCCACTCCCGATTGCGGCACCTCGGCGCGCCCATCTCAGCATAAGGCACGCCCAAGCACGCGCAATTGCGCGTGGCCACCCTAGTCTTTAATCCCCCGGGACGATGAGCGTTCCCGACACCGACAATAGCGGCCACCGCGCCCGCCTGCGCAAACGGCTCAACGAGGGCGGTTCGGACGCCCTGCTCGATCACGAGCTGATCGAATATCTGCTCGCCCTGGCGATCCCGCGCCGCGACACCAAGGGGATCGCCAAGGCGCTGCTGGCCGAGTTCGGCGGGATCGGCGGCCTGTTGTCGGCCGATCAGGAATCGCTGATGCGGGTGAAGGGAATGGGCGAAACCTCGGCCGCGGCGATCAAGATCGCGCATGCCGTATCGCTCCGGCTGCTGCGCGCCGAGGTGGCCGAGCGGCCGGTGCTGTCCAACTGGCAGGCGCTGCTCGACTATCTGCGCGCCGACATGGCGCATCACACCAATGAACGCGTGCGCGTGCTCCACCTCAACACCAAGAACATGCTGATCCGCGACGAGCTGATGAGCGAGGGATCGATCGACGAGGCGGCTGTCTATGTCCGCGAGGTGATCAAGCGGGCGATGGACCTGGGATCGGCGGCGATCATCCTGGTGCACAACCATCCGAGCGGCGATCCCTCCCCCAGCCGCGCCGATATCGACGTGACGCGCAACATGGCCGAGGCCGGCAAGCGGATGGGCATCGCCGTCCACGACCATATCATCATGGGGACGAGCGGCCATTCGAGCCTGCGCGCGCTGGGGCTGATGTGATCGCCTGACGGCTTTTGTCAGTGTCGGGCGAGCGCGGCGCTGGTCTTTCCCGGGAAATACCGCGGAGAACGCATGCGATAGGGCTGATTCGGCCCCAAGTTGCGACGGTGCCCCGACCCGCATATCATGAGCGAACAGGGGGACGCTCATGGGTGAAAAGCTGCCGGATGCCGCTGCTGCCATTGCTTCCGACGTCGGGGCGGCGGAGCGCACGCGCAAGGACCATCTGAAGCAATGGTTCGCCCGGTCCGCCGCGCGCCAACCGCGCATTCTGTGGGTCGCCTGGGTCGTCGTCGCTTTGGCCTGGATCGCCTCGCTCGTCCTTGCCTATGGCGCCTGGATTCTCGGCTTTCCCACGCTGTGGGGCTGGATGAAGACGGGCGGCGTCCTTGCCTGGGCGGGCGGCGCCCTGGGTTCGCTGTTGCTGTTCTGCGTGCCGATCTGGGGATGGATGGCCGCGCTCGGCTTCACCCATTTCGTGGCCGATTGCATGCTCGCGCAGGAGACCGACAGCGTGGCCGTTGCGCGCGAGCGGGTGCGCGAGACCGAAGAGGATGCACTCAACCGGCTCGAATCGACCGACCAGGCCGGCCTGCTCCCGCTGCTCCGCTACAGCCGAGCCCAGCTCGACGCTTATTATGCGATGGGGCTCGCGCAGACGCGGCGCAGCTTCATCAATGCGGTGACGGCGATGTGGCTGGGCTTCCTGTTGCTGATCGTCGGCGTCGCGCTCTATGTCGGCCCGGTGGAGCAGCTCGGCCTCCCGCGCCCGAGCGCGGACTTCAAGACGCTGATCCTCGCCAGCGCGGCGATCATCGAATTCATCGCCGCGCTGTTCCTGTGGGTCTATCGCAGCACGATCGGCCAGCTCACCTTCTACTATCGCCTCCAGATGCACAGCCACACCGCGATCCTGTGCTTTCGCATCGCCACCACGATGGACAAGGCCGACGAGACCAAGCGCGCGATCATCGACAAGTTGCTCGGCTCGTCGATGATGCCGGAGCGGCCGGCAATGGTGGCGTCCAAGGGGCTCGCCTCGTTGCTCGGTAAGGAAGCCTGACAGCGAACGGCCGCCCGACCCGAAAGTCCGACGACCGCGTAGTGACCGTGAGTCACGCTGGGTTGTTTCAGGCGCCCTGCGACAGGAAGCCGGTGAGCTCGGCCTTGGACAGGGCCTTGTTCTTGTCCTTGTCCGCGCTGGCAAAGGCCTGGTCGACCCAGGTCTTGACCGCGGGGCTGTCTGCCTTGGTGCTCGGATCGCTCTTCGTCTTGAGCGCGACCATCCAGGAACTGAATTCGGGCTCGCTCAGCGTGCCGCTCTTGTCCTTGTCGTAGGACGGGAATTCCGTATCCACGACCTGGGCGATCTGCGCCGGGCCGGTGGCGGGCTGCGCCGCCGTCTGAACGGGTGCCGCCGCTGCCGGATCGGCGGGAACCTGCTGGGCGGCTGCATGATCCAGCGGCGCCGCCGCCGGATCGGCCGGTTTTGCCGGATCGGTCTGCGCCGTCATCGATTTCATCGCTTCATCGACTGGCGTCGCGGTCTGCGGCGTGGGGGCGGCCGCAGGATCGTTTGCAGTCGGCGGCGTTGCCGGCGTAGTTTGCGCCGGATCTGCCTGCGTAACGGGTGCAGTCGGCGTGGCCGCCGGCTTCTCCTGCGCAAGAACAGGTGCCGAAATCGTCATGGCACTGGCAAGTAAAATATATTTCAACATGATTCTCTCCGTGGTGGTTACTTCAAGAAACTTCGGGAAGCGCGATTTGCCCGTCCACACTTCACTTGATAGTAAAACCCCTAGTCACTCGAGATAGTTCATTTATTCTCGATTTGAAGCTTCATCTCGTCCCTGCTAACGCGCGCCTCATCGCGAGTCCGTTCGCGATTCACGACGAATCGAACTCACAATTTCAGGAACCGTTGCAATGGTGCCACGCTACTCCCGCCCCGACATGGTCGCGCTCTGGACGCCCGAGGCGCGTTTCCGCATCTGGTTCGAGATCGAGGCGCACGCGACCGACGCGCTCGCCGAACTGGGCGTGGTGCCGAAAGAGGCCGCGAAAGCGATCTGGGAGAAGGGCGCGTTCGAAGTCGAGCGGATCGACGAGATCGAGCGCGAGACCAAGCATGACGTGATCGCCTTCCTGACCAATGTCGCCGAGCATGTCGGGCCCGAGGCGCGCTTCATGCACCAGGGCATGACCTCGTCGGACGTGCTCGATACGTGCCTCGCGGTGCAGTTGGCGCGCGCGTCGGACTTGCTGATCGCCGATATCGACGCGCTGCTGGTGGTGCTCAAGCGCCGCGCGATCGAGCACAAGCTGACCCCGACGATCGGCCGCAGCCATGGCATCCATGCCGAACCCGTCACCTTCGGCCTGA
>NZ_JAQGLC010000325.1 GCF_028293085.1 Sphingomonas bacterium | reverse complement strand
CCTGCTCGACTGGCATACGCGGCATCGCTTCTGCGCCAATTGCGGTACCGCGACCAACATCTTCCGCGCCGGCTGGGGCCGCAAAAGCCCGAACTGCCAAGCCGAGCATTTCCCGCGAGTCGATCCGGTGGTGATCATGATCGCCGAGCATGACGGGCGGGCGCTGCTCGGGCGGCAATCGGCCTGGCCGCCGGGGCGCTATTCCGCGCTGGCGGGGTTCCTGGAGCCGGGCGAATCGATCGAGGAAGCCGTCGCGCGGGAGATCATGGAGGAAGCCGGCGTACGCGTGACCGATGTCCGCTACATCGCCAGCCAGCCCTGGCCCTTCCCGTCCTCGCTGATGATCGCCTGTGTCGGAATGGCGGAGGACGATGCGATCACGCTCGACACGCATGAGCTGGAGGACGCGATCTGGGTATCGCGCGAGGAGGTCCGCAGGGTGTTGGCCGGCGGCGAGGGCGCGTTCCTCCCGCCCCCACCCTATGCCATCGCCTTCACCCTGCTGACGGCATGGGCGAACGGCTGATTGCTCATGTCGCGCGGAGCGACCTCGAGAAACGAGGGCGGTCGTCCGCTCTGACGAGCGATGCGTTTTTTCGGCGAGCAGTTCATGCCGTGATTGCTACCGGCCGCGACAGGGCAGCTTGACCGGAGATCGTCGCCACGAAACACTCGGCGCACAATAGCCGGGAGCGAGAGATGGATCGTCGACAGTTTCTGGCAAACGCCGCGGTTATCGGAGTCGTCGGCGTCTGGGCGACGCGATCGGCCGCCGCGCCGTCGCGCGTCGCGTGGCGCGAGGATCGCGCGCTCTATCCCCAGGGGGTCGCTTCGGGCGATCCGGACGAGCATAGCGTCATCCTGTGGACCAGGCGGCCGTTCGACCAGGGCGAGCGGCACGCGCTGACGATCGAAGTGGCGCGGGATGCGGACTTCCGCCGCGTCGTCGCCACGGCGCGCGCGCCGGTGCTGGCGGCGGCCGACTGGACCTGCCGCGCGCTCGTCGGCGGGCTCTCGCCGGCGACGACCTACTGGTACCGTTTCACCGACGATAGCGGCACGGGCAGCCGGGTGGGCCGCACGATCACCGCCCCGCGCGCCACCGATCGGCGCCCCGTCCGCTTCGCCTTCGTGTCGTGCCAGAGCGTCAACGAAGGCGCCCAGAACGCCTTTCGCCGGATGATCTGGGAGGATGAGCGCGCGCCCGCCGACCGCAAGCTCGGCTTCGTGCTCCATCTGGGCGACTTCATCTACGAGGTCGTCGAATATCCCGACGAGGTGCCGCACCGTTATGCGCGCACCGTCTATGATCTCGGCCGCGTGCCCGACGCGCGCAAGGTCAGCAATTTCCACGTGCCGACCAATTTGGCCGGATATCGCCACGTTTATCGCGCGCATATCGACGATCCCGACATCCAGGACGCGCGGGCGCACTTTCCCTTTGTGTGCATCGGCGACAATCACGAATTCTCCTGGCAGGGCTGGCAGAGCTTCATCAAATATGGCGGCAAGGTCGAGCCCGCGCAGCCGCTGCGCGTCGCCGCCAACCAGGCGTGGTGGGAATATATCCCGTCGCGCGTCCGCAAGGCATCGGGCACCGGGCTCGATCAGTTCCGGCCGCCCGCGGTGACCACGGCGCCGATCGACACGTTCGACGATCATGGTTTCGGCACAGAGGCCAACAACCGGACGGCCGTCGGCAGCATGACCGCCTATCGCGCGCTGCGCTACGGCCGGCACGTCGAGCTGATCCTGACCGACTTCCACAGCTACAAAGCGGCTGACCCGACCGACCGGCCCGAGGCGGCGGCGCTCGACTCGGGCGAGTATCCGGTCCTCCCGCAAGAGTGGATGGAGATCGTCGACGGCGGGAAACACTATGCCGGCGGCAAGCCCCCCGCGACCATCGCGATCGGCGACAAGACGATTCCCAATTTTCGCAAGGACGAGCCCCCCTATTCCGTACTCGGCCGCGAGCAGAAAGCGTGGCTCAAGCAGCGGCTGACCCGGTCGACCGCGACCTGGAAGATCTGGGGCGCGACCAACGGCACGCTCGACATGCGGACCGACCCGCAGAACCTGCCCACCGGATTGATCAAGACGGCATGGATGGGCAAGGATTATGGCACGTTCGGCAGCGGCGATTTCAGCGGGGCGTTCAACGAGCGCGCGGAGATTTACGACCTGGTCCGCGACCACAAGGTGTCGGGGTTCGTCACCGTCTCGGGCGACCGCCACAGCTTCTGGGCCGGCTATGCCGCGCCGGCCTTGCCGCCGGCGGGGTTCGCGCCGATCGGGCTGAGCTTCATCACGGGATCGATTTCCGCACCGGGGCTGGGCGAGGCCGCCGAATATATGAAGGATTCCCCCGTGCTGCCGCTGTTCGTACGCAAGCCGGCGGGTGCCGCGCCCGAGCACACGATCAACCTGACGATCAAGCGCGGAGTGCGCGCGGCACTCGAATATGCGGCGAGCGGCGATATCGCGAAGGCCCGGGCGCTAACCAATCCCGACGTCGCGCCGCATCTGGAATTCGTCGACATGGCCGGCCATGGCTATGCGGTGGTCAGCGCCGGGCCGGACGCGATCGACACCGAATTCGTCTGCATCGTCCGCCCGATCGCGCGCGCCACCACACCCGATGGCGGCCCGCTGCGCTACCGCGTATCGCACCACGCACGCCTGTGGCAGCCAGGCACGCCGCCGAGGCTGGAGCAGCGGGTGCTCGAGGGCGATCCCAAATTGTCGGTTTGATGATGTATCAGGGGTTGGCGGTGAGGCGCCACAACCGGTCGTTCGCGAGAATGTGTCGGGACGCCGAAAGCGGTCGGACGGTTTACGCCGCAGTTGCGGACTTTTGCACGCGCAGTTTAGGATGGCCCGCATGCGCAAATTCGACATTTCCCATGCCGGACGAGACGGTGCCGAACCGTTTGCGCCTTATTTGTTCGATGTTTCGTCGGATGGACGCAAGGTTGCCCAACTTGGCCACGATTATCGAGGCGACGAGCATTGGATGCGCTTGCCCGGTAGCGACTGGGTCGAATTGCCCGAGCGGGTGCTTAAAGGAGGGGGTCCTGGCGGCCCTCTCTATCTCTCCCCTGAGGGCATAAAAGCCATCCAACGTCTGATCAGCGAATGACCGCAATCCACCATTCTTAGACATCCCCCGGGCCGCGCCCCGATATCGCTCCGCTCCGGACGCTTGTATTCCCACCGGCGTCGAGGCAACTCCTGTGCGGATGCAGACCGAGACGGACCTGGAGACCATATTGCTGGGGCCGGTCCTCGCCGATCGCGCGTGCGGCGAGTGCGTGGCGTGCTGCACCGTCCTCACGGTGGATACGCCCGATTTCAGGAAGCCGGCGGGAACGCCCTGCTCGCACCTCACTTCGCGTGGGTGCGGCATCCATGCGGTGCGCCCGCATATCTGCCGAACATGGTTCTGCGCCTGGCGACGGGTGGCGGCCATGCCCGACGATGCCCGGCCGGACCGGTCCGGCCTGCTTGTGTCGCTCAATTTCGAGCGCGAGCCGCGCAACTGCTTCGAAGGCGTCTCGATTCACGTCCGCGCGCTCGCCGGTAGCGACGCGATCGACAATGGCATGGCCGCCACCATCCTCGACAGCCTGTGCGATCAGTTGATCCCCGTCTGGTTCAGCGACGGATCGCAGAAGATGCTGATGCACCCCGAGGACGACGTCGCCCGCCTCGTCCTCTCGGGAGAGGCGGCACCCGCACATCTGCAGGACGAAGTGGCGGCGTGGCGCGAGCGCTACGATGTTTTCGCGGCAAAGGGCTAGACTTTGGGGCGCCTGAGGATGTCGCTCGCGATTAAGTGCACTCTCACGAGATTCCGCCGTCCCTCGCCTTCAACACACCCCATCCGCCCCCGCTAAGACGCCCGAATCCTACCCCCGCGCCCGCGCCTGGCGATACGTCCCCAGCACGCGTACCCATTTCGAGTGGAAGCCCAGCTCCGCCAGCGCATTGTCCAGCCCGGGATCGCCCGGCTTGCCCTCGACATCGGCATAGAATTCGGTCGCGGCGAAGGTGCCGCCGCGCTGATAGCTTTCCAGCTTGGTCATGTTGACGCCGTTGGTCGCAAAGCCGCCCATCGCCTTGTAGAGCGCGGCGGGCACGTTCTTCACCTCGAAGATCAGGGTCGTCATGAACGCCCCGTCGCCGATCGGCTCATGGCCCGCGCGCGCCAGCACCAGGAAGCGCGTCGTGTTGTGATCGGCATCCGCGATGCCGTCGCCGAGCACGTCCAGCCCGTAGATCGGCGCGGCCATCGGCGGCGCCAGCGCGGCGACCGTCGGATCGCCGATCTCCGCGACCAGCGCCGCCGCGCCCGCGGTGTCGGGATAGGCGACCGGCTTGATCCCGCGCTCGCGCAGCCAGTGACGGCACTGGCCGAGCGCCTGGGGATGGCTCATCGCCTCGCGCACGCCTTCGATCGGGCCGGAGCCCATCAGCGCGTAGTGAATCGGCAGGAAATGCTCGCCGGTGATCGTCAGGCCCGATTCGGGGAGCAGGAAATGCATGTCGGCGACGCGGCCGTGCAGCGAATTCTCGATCGGGATGATCGCGCAATCGGCCTTGCCGTCGCGCACCGCATCGATCGCGTCGGCGAAATCGAAACAGGGCAAGGGCAGCCCGTCCGGAAAGGCCTGAAGCGCCGCGATATGCGAGTTGGCGCCGGGTGCGCCCTGAAAGGCGACGGCTCGATCGGGATGCACGGCGGCTTCCTCGATCATCCGCGCCACGATCGGGCGCGCGGGGGCTGCGAAATTTTCCATGGAGCGGCGCGCTTACCGGGGCGTCGTTCCGGGCACAAGCGCGGCTTGCCGCCAAAGCGCGAAGCGCGTCTTGCAGAGCCGCTCTGCCGAATCTAAAGGGAGCCGACTTTCCGACAGGGGCAATCTGGCAATGGACAATCGGACGAACACGATCGCGGGCTGGGTGCTCGGCGCATTCGGCACGGCGCTGGGACTTTCGATCGTGGGCGGCATGGTGTTCCACGGCGAGAAGCCCGAGAAGATGGGCTACCCGATCGAGGGCGCGTCGGCTGAGGGCGACGGCGCCGCCGAGGCCCCGGCCGTGCCGATCGCGACGTTGCTGGCGACCGCCGATCCCGCCAAGGGCGCCGACGTGTTCAAGAAGTGCGCGGCCTGCCACACGATCGTCCAGGGCGGCCCGAACGGCATCGGCCCGAATCTCTACGCCACGCTCGGCGAAGGCATTGCCGAGGGCAAGGGCGGCTTCGCCTTTTCCGACGCGCTCAAGGCCAAGGGCGGTTCGTGGGGCTTCGACGAGCTCAACGCTTGGCTGACATCCCCACGCAAATTCGCGCCGGGCACCA
>NZ_JAQGLC010000309.1 GCF_028293085.1 Sphingomonas bacterium | reverse complement strand
GTCTGCCCAGACGTGTAGGGGTCGATGGCCTCGCCGGCGACGGGCTACCGCAAGGGCGCCACGTCGAAGGTCTCGTGCAACGACGTGGCGGCCCTGGTCGCGGCGGCGATGCTGCGGACCAACCGGGACGCGCGCGTGCTGCCGTTCGAGGTCGATGTCGTGCCGATCACGCTCGATCCGTTCGCCCGTCTCGCCGTGAACACGGCGAAGCTGGCGGCGATCGGCGGGGGCGGGACGAGTGTCTCGGCACCGCTGGCGATGCTCAATGCGGAGCGGGCCGCGGTCGACCTGGTCGTGATCGTTTCGGACAACCAGTCCTGGGTGGATAACCGGGGCGGGGCGACCGCGACGATGCGCGAATGGGACAAGATCGTGCGGCGCAACCCGCGGGCGAAGCTCGTCTGCGTCGACATCCAGCCGCATGGCTCGACCCAGGCGTCGGGCCGGCCGGAGATACTCAATGTCGGGGGATTCTCCGACGCGGTGTTCGATACGATCGCCCGCTTCGCCAATGGCGAAGCGCGGGATTGGGTCAGCGTCGTCAACGAAACGGAGGTATGAAGAACAGGCCGTGGCGAATGCCGGTGGGACTACAGCGCCAATGAGGTCCGACGAGTAAAGCGCCCGGAAGCCGGCAACGGTGGATGGGAGATGCGGGTTCGAATCCCGCCGCTGCAACGTAGCTTAAGGACCGCGTCTCACCATTCTCGTCGCCACGGCCGACCCTTTCTCATCACGGCGAATGCCGGCCGGACTACATGGTGTCGCGGGTTCGAATCCCGCCTTGCCTGCCAGGCTTGTAGCTCAGTGGGTAGAGCTGTCCGGTCAAACATTGGTCGCCGTGACCCAATTCAATCCGGCGAATGCCGCGTGGGACTACATCTTGCCACGATGGCCCTCAGGGGCCGTCTCACGCATTTCTCGTCGCCGGAACCACTTCAAGCTGGCGAATGCTGGCGGGACTACAGGGATAGAGCACCTGCCTTTTTCCGGCAGGAGGTCGGTGGTTCAACTCCACCCCGGGCAACCGGGTAGCTCAGAGGAAATGTCTCGCCAGAACCTCGTCGCCGGTACCGAATACGCAGCCGTGGCGAATGCCCGGCGGGACTACATTGGTAATGCGAAGGTCGCCGGTTCGAATCCGGCCGGGCTTGCGCCCGTAGCTCAGCGGTTAGAGCATCGAAACGTCTCGCCACCACCTCGTCGCCACGGCTGCGACATGCAACAACAAGGACAGGAGGTCGCGATGACCGGGACGAATTACGATTACCAGCAGGTCGAGGGCGGCGTGCCGATCAAGATGTGGACGCGCGGCGTGCCGGTCGACGACAAGGCGCGCGCCCAGCTCGCGCGGGCGGCGCAGATGCCGTTCGTGTTCAGGCATGTGGCGGCAATGCCCGACGTCCATGTCGGCATCGGCGCGACCGTCGGCTCGGTCATCCCGACCAGGGGCGCGATCATCCCGGCGGCGGTCGGCGTCGATATCGGCTGCGGCATGATGGCGGCGCGGACCTCGCTGATGGCGAGCGACCTTCCGGACAATCTGGAGGGCGTGCGCGCCGCGATCGAGAAGGCGGTGCCGGTCGGCCGGTCGATGAACCGGGCCAAGCGCGATACCGGCTCCTGGGGCGATCCGCCCCCGGCGATCGTCGAGGCCTGGGCGACGCTTGCGGAACGCTTCGGCCAGATCGTCGCCAAATATCCGCGGCTGGGGAAGACGAACAACCTCGTCCATCTCGGCACGCTCGGCACGGGCAACCACTTCATCGAAGTCTGCCTCGATACCGAGCAGCGGGTGTGGGTGATGCTGCATTCGGGTTCGCGCGGGGTCGGCAATGCGATCGGCAGTTCTTTCATCGAGCTGGCGAAGCAGGATATGCGCAAGTGGTTCATCAACCTGCCCGACCAGGATCTGGCGTACTTCCCGGAAGGGACCGAGCATTTCGACGATTATGTCGAGGCGGTCGGCTGGGCGCAGGATTATGCGGCGCTCAACCGGCGGATGATGATGACCAATGTCATCCGGGCGATCCGGAGCGTCATTGCCAAGCCGTTCGAGGCCGAGCTGGAAGCGGTCAACTGCCATCACAATTATGTGACGCGGGAGAATCATTTCGGCGAGAATGTGCTGGTCACCCGCAAGGGTGCGGTGCGCGCGGCGAAGGGCGTGCTGGGGATCATTCCGGGCTCGATGGGCGCGAAATCGTTCATCGTGCGCGGGCTCGGCAACCCGGAATCGTTCGACAGCTGCAGCCACGGCGCGGGGCGGATCATGTCCCGCACCGAGGCCAAGAAGCAGGTGTCGCTCGCCGATCACATCGCCGACACGGCGGGCGTCGCCTGCCGCAAGGATGAAGGCGTGATCGACGAGAGCCCGCGGGCGTACAAGCCGATCGAGGCGGTGATGGCGGCGCAGGCCGACCTGGTCGAGATCGTCCACACGCTGAAGCAGGTGGTGTGCGTGAAGGGCTAGCGCATTAACGTATGCCACCAATCCCCTCTCCTTCCAGGAGAGGGGCAAGCTGCGCAGCAGCGCGGGGTGAGGTTGAGGGCGGGACGCTGATGGTGTCACCCTCACCCTCCCACGCCTTCGGCGCGGGCCCCTCCCTCTCCCGCTGGGAGAGGGAATGAGAGAGTGAGAAAATGATCATCATCGACGGAGCGGAAGGCGAGGGCGGGGGGCAGATCGTGCGCAATGCGTGCGCGCTGTCGCTCGTCACCGGCACGCCGTTCCGCATCTCCAACATCCGCGGCGGGCGGGAGAAGCCCGGGCTGATGCGCCAGCATGTCACCGCGATCGAGGCCGCCTGCACCATCGGCGGCGGCGAGTGCGAGGGCGTGGCCGTGGGGTCGCGCGAGATGCTGTTCCGCCCGGGCAAGGTTTCCGCGGGCGACTATCATTTCGCGGTCGGCACGGCGGGGAGCACGGGGCTCGTCCTCCAGACGATCCTGATGCCGCTGCTGCTCGCGAACGGGCCGTCGCGGCTCGTGCTCGAGGGGGGCACGCACAATGTGTTCGCGCCGCCGTTCGACTTTATCGACCGGGTGTTCCTGCCGATCGTCAACCGGATGGGGCCACGCGTCTCGGCGCGGCTGGTGCGGCACGGCTTCTATCCGCGCGGCGGCGGGCGGATCGAGGTGGAGATCGAGCCGGCGCCTTTGGTGCCGATCACGTGCGTCGAGCGCGGGGCGATGCTGTCCTGCTCGGCAACGGCGTTCTTCGCCGGCCTGCCCTTCGACGTGGCCGATCGCGAGATCCGCATGACGAAGACGCAGCTCGACTGGCCCGAGCGCGCCTTTTCGGCGCGCGAACTGCCGGAAGAGCAGGGGCCGGGCAACATCATGCTGCTCGAAGCCGTCTATGAGCATGCCACCGAAATCGTCAGCGGTTTCGGCAAGCTCGGCGTGCCCGCCGAGCATCTGGCGAAGCGCGCAGCGGCGCGGATGCAGGGCTATCTCGACTCGACGGCGTTCGCCGGGCCGTACCTCGCGGATCAGCTGCTGTTGCCCTTCGCGATCGCCGGCGGGGGCGTGTTCACCACGGTGAAGCCAAGCCAGCACGCGATGACGGCGGCGGACGTGATCCACCGCTTCCTCGGCCGCCGCGCCGCGTTCGCGCAACAGGCGAACGGGGTTCACCGGGTGGTGGTCGGCTAGGGCCCGGCCTGTTCAGCTGTCGTACGGCGTCCCGTCGGGGTTGCGGTAATGGTGCACCGGCGGCTCGGTCTCGCTCGGCGCGGCCTGGCCGGGGTCGTCGTCACCCTTGTCGCGACTGTCCTCGATGCTTTCGGGGATCAGGTCGTGGCGCGCGCGATCGTCGTCGGGCAGCGGATGATGCGGCTTGGATCGATCGGACATGAGATTGCTCCAGCAGGGTGATGCTGGATCAACGAGCGAGGCGCGGCGATCGTTGCCCGGTTACTTGCGCGCCACCGGCGACGGAGCCTGGGCGTTCCGCGCCTGGCCATGCGCCGACTGGGCTGTCTCGATGGCGCGGAGCTCGTCGGTCCTGATCCGGTCGAGGATGAACCACACGCTCGCGGCGAGCAGGAACAGCAACGCGAAGGTGATGACGACAGGGGCGGCGTTGCCGCGCCGCCGTCCGGATGTCTCCGGCGGGTCCGTGATGCTGTCGGCCATGCAAATCCCCACTTTTAACGGTCGTCAAACGACGAAGGGTCCCGCTTGTTCCCGAAAAAACGGAATCGTCCCGCCGCTATACGCGCGCCGCGCATCGAGCGCACCCTTGCGAGCCACTGCCGGACGTGAAAAAGGCAGGCGCGCCGGCCCGGCCTGGGCGGCGGTGCAATGGGGGACCATCCATGAGCATTTTCCCGGAAGACATCTTCACCGAGCCGGCCGATGTCGATCCGGACACGCTGGCCAATCTCGGCCCGCTGCGCCGGCTCGCCGGCACCTGGGAGGGGGACAAGGGCGTCGACCTGAATCCCAAGGCCGAAGGGCCCGAACGTCGCGTCTTTCGCGAACGCATCGTGATGGAGCCGATCGATCCGCAGGCGAATGGCCCGCAGCTCTTCTACGGCCTGCGCTACCATATCCATATCAACACGCCCGAGGAGGACATCACCTTCCACGACCAGGTCGGCTATTGGCTGTGGGAGCCGGCGACCGGCCTCGTGCTCCAGACCATCGCGATCCCGCGCGGACAGGTGGCGATCGCCTCGGGCCGGTCGACGCCCGACGCGACCAGCCTCGTGCTGACCGCCACGCGCGGCGAGACCGAATATGGCATCTGTTCGACGGCCTTCCTCGAACACGCCTTCCGGACCGACGCATACCGGATCGATGTGGATTTCGAATCGGACGGGTCGTGGCGCTATGTGATCGACACCACGCTCATGGTGCGCGGCCGCACCGAGCCGTTCGTCCACCGCGACCGGAACCGGCTGCACAAGGTCGCCGAGCCCGAGCCGAACCCATGGGCGAAGATCGTCGCGGCGCGGAAGGGAGAAGCCTAGAAGCTGCCGGCCCATTTCATCCGGGTCACGGTGCCGGTGATGATTTTCGATCCGAACGCCTTGCGCATCACCGCCGCGTCGTCGCCGTTCATCATCACGACCCGGGTGCCGCCGGAGATCAGCGTCTCGATCGCGCTGATCGTCGCATTGTTCTTCGCGCAGCGCGCGACGACCTCGTCGCGGTCGAGATCGATATTCATGGCGCGTGACATGGGGCTATCCTTACAAAGGGGGCGGGGCGGGGGCGGGGCTGCTGCCCGCATCCGCAAATCATTGTCGATGGGGAGGCCGATCCGGCTCCGGGGCAAAAAGCGGGAGCACAAGGGTCTCTCAGCCGCGCAGGCCTGGATCATGGATCCGACGCGCGATGGTTGCTCCCCTAGCAGGCGGCGGCTTGCAAGGGAACCTGTCGTCCGCCACGTACGAACAGGGATCGGCGCCCGGGGGGCGGGCGGGCATGTCGATACGCCCGGGAAACTTCCGCGGAGATGATCGTTCGAAAGGAATGACCGTGTCCGACTGCACCGATTGCGAAGACTTTACCGACCGCAAATCCCTTTCCGATTCCGTGCTGCACCTGCTCCAGGAATGCTGGCTGCTCGCCTGGAGCGTGGTGCCGACCGGGCGCATGCTGCGCCGCCGGGTCGCCAGTCTGGGCGGGCCGCGCCTGGTCGTGCTGCCGGGGCTGCTCGCGACCGATGCGGCGATGCGGCCGATGCGGCTCGGGCTGAACCATGCCGGCTACCGCGCCTATCGCTGGGGCCTGGGGCGCAATCTCGGCGCTTCGGCCGATTTGTTCGAACGGCTCGATCGCCGGCTCGATCAAGTGCAGCGCCGCGATCCGCGCCCCATCATCCTGCTCGGCTGGAGCTTCGGCGGGCTGATCGCCCGCGAATATGCCAAGGTCGCGCCGCACCGCGTCCGCGCGGTGATCACGCTGGGCAGCCCCTTTTCGGGCGATCTCAGCACGACGATGCTTGCCCGGGTCTATGAATGGGTCGCCGGGCACCGCGTCGATGCGCCGCCGATCGAGTGCACGCTTCCCCAAAAGCCGCCGGTGCCGACCGCGGCGATCTGGTCGCGCTGCGATGGCGTCATCCCCGCCGCTGCCGCACGCGGTGGTGTGGACGAAGCCGATTACCGGATCGAGGTTTCCTGTGCGCACCTCGCCTTCCCGTCGGACAGGGCGACGCTCGCCGCGGTGATCGAGGCGATCGCGCGCTGCTGCCCGGAAGCGGCGGTGCCGCTCGTCGAGCGGCAGGCCGGCTTTGCGGGCGGACTTTCCGCGCAGGGCCTGCCCGCCTGATCGGGTCAACCACTCCCATGTTAAGGCGCGGGATGACCGCCGCGCCTAGGGTCATGATTCACGACCGTTGCGCGCCCGCGCGGCGCGTTCACTCGATGGAGCTGCGATGAGTGCATCAACCGACAAGGCCGCGACGGGCGTCGCCGGGCTCGACGATATCACCGCGGGCGGTTTCAGGCGGGGCCGCCTCTATCTGCTGGAAGGCAGCCCCGGCACCGGCAAGACGACGATCGCCACCCAATTCCTGATGGAGGGCGCTGCAGCCGGAGAGCGCTGCCTCTACATCACCTTGTCCGAGACCGAGGATGAGCTGCGCGAAAGCGCGCTCTCGCACGATTGGGAGCTGGGCGAGAATATCGAGGTGTTCGAGCTGGTCCCGCCGGAAAGCCTGCTCGACGAGGATCAGCAACAGAGCCTGCTCTATTCGTCAGACCTCGAGCTCGGCGAGACGACCAAACGGATCTTCGAGGCGTTCGAGCGGACGAAACCCGATCGTGTCGTGCTCGACAGCCTGTCGGAAATCCGCCTGCTCGCGCAGAGCTCGCTGCGCTATCGCCGCCAGATCCTGGCGCTCAAGCATTATTTCTCGCGCCACGGCACCACCATCCTGATGCTGGACGACCTGACCACCGAGATGCTCGACAAGACCGTGCACAGCGTCGCGCACGGCGTGATCCGGCTGGAGGAGCTGTCGCCCAATTACGGTGCCGAACGGCGCCGGTTGCGCGTGGTCAAATATCGCGGCCAGCGCTTCCGCGGCGGCTATCATGATTTCGTGATCGAGACGGGCGGCGTGCGCTCCTTTCCCCGGCTCGTTTCGGCCGAGCACAAGGGCAGCTTCAGGCGCGATCTGGTGCCGACGCGACAGGCGGCGCTCAATGCGTTGCTCGGCGGCGGCTTCGAGCGCGGATCGAGCACCCTGATCATCGGGCCGGCCGGCACCGGGAAATCGCTGCTGACCCTGACCTTCGTCGCCGATGCGGTCGCGCGCGGCGAACATGCCGCGATGTTCATCTTCGATGAGGAGATGGGCCTGCTCACCGCGCGGTCGAAGGCGCTCGGCATCGACCTCCAGGCGATGGTCGAGAGCGGCTTGCTGACGCTGGAGCAGGTCGATGCCGCCGAGCTCACGCCGGGCGAGTTCTCGGAACGGGTGCGCCATTGCGTGGAAAAGCACGATGCGCGCATCGTGGTGATCGACAGCGTCAACGGCTATCAGGCGGCGATGCCCGAGGAGCAGGCGTTGATCCTGCACATGCACGAGCTGCTGCAATATCTGAACCGCAAGGGCGCGACGACCTTCCTGACGGTCGCCCAGCATGGCCTGGTCGGCGATATGAAGGCACCCGTCGATGTGACCTACCTCGCCGATACCGTTATCCTGCTGCGCTATTTCGAGGCGGCCGGGCGCGTCCGCCGCGCGATCTCGATCGTGAAGAAGCGCACCGGGCCGCATGAGGACACGATCCGCGAGTTCCGCATCGGCGGCGAGGGCATCACGCTGGGCGAACCGCTGACCGAATTCCAGGGCGTGCTGCGCGGCGTGCCCTCGCTGATCGGCCGGCCGGTGGCGGAGGCTCCGCCCGCGTGATGCCGGCATGAACAGGACGTCGGCCCAACGCGCGATCGTGCTCGCGCCGCTTGGCCGCGACGCGACCGTCGCGGCGGGCATGCTGCGCGAGGCGGGGATCGACGCGGCCGTGGCGCCGGATCTGGGCGCGCTGGTGGCGGCGCTTCGCGCCGGTGCCGGTTTCGCGCTCATCACCGAAGAGGCGTTGCACGGCGCCGATCTCCATCCGCTCGATGCCTTTCTGAAGGACCAGGAGGAATGGTCCGATTTCCCCTTCATCCTGCTGACTCAGCGCGGCGGCGGGCTGGAGCGCAATCCGGGCGCCGTCCGCCTGCTCGAGACGCTCGGCAACGTCACCTTCCTGGAACGGCCGTTCCACCCGACCACGTTGGTCAGCCTGGCAAAGTCGGCGATCCGCGCGCGGCTGCGCCAATATGAGGCGCGCACGCGGCTGGCGACGATCAACGCCAGCGAGACGCAGTTCCGTGCCTTCGCCCAGGCAATGGCCAACCATGTCTGGACCGCGCCACCGACCGGCAAGCTCGACTGGTTCAACCAGCGCGTGCTCGATTACAGCGGTCTGAGCCATGCCGAGCTGGAGGGCGATGGCTGGGCCACGATCGTCCATCCGGAGGATCTGCCGGGCGCGGCCGCCCTGTGGGCGGCGTCGATCGCGTCCGGTGTCGACTATGAAACCGAATTCAGGATCTGTCGCGCCGATGGCGAGTATCGCTGGCATCTCGTCCGCGCGCTGCCGATCCGTGCCGATGACGACCGGATCCTGCGCTGGATCGGCACCAATACCGACATTCACGAACAGAAGCTGTCCGAGGCCGAGAGCGTGCGCGACCGCAACCGGCTGTGGATGTTGTCGCAGGACCTGATGCTGGTCTGCGATTTCGATGGCGTGGTGACCGCGGTGAACCCGTCGGCGACGCGCCTGCTGGGCTGGACGGAAGAGGAGATGGTCGGGCGCAACCTCGCCGAGTTCGTCCACCGCGACGACATCGTCTTCACGCGGAAGGAGGTGGCGAAACTTGCCGGCGGCGCGCCGACGCTCGCCTTCGAGAATCGTTTCGCGCGCAAGCAGGGCGGCCATCGCGTGCTCGACTGGACGGCCGTGCCGGACGCCGGCCGCATCCATGCGGTCGGTCGCGACATCACCGAGGAGCGCAGCCTCGCCCGCGACCGCGAGCGGATCTGGAACCTGTCGCCGGTGGTGAAGATCGTCCTGTCGATGTCGGGCGAGATCCATGCGGTCAACCCGTCCTGGACCAAGGTGCTCGGCTGGAGCGCGGAGGAGACGATCGGCCGCAACGTCACCCGGTTCATTGCGCCCGAGGAATTGTTCAAGAGCGAGGCGGCGCTGGCGCAACTGGTGGACGGCGCGAAACTCATCGAGGCCGAGCGCGTCTATATGACCAGGGATGGCGGGCGCCGACGGCTCGCCTGGATCACCGTGCCCGATGGCGGCACGCTCTACAGCTTCGGCCGCGACGTGACCGCCGAGACCGAGGCGGCCGAGGCGCTCGCCGCGACCGAGGCGGCGCTGCGCCAGTCGCAGAAGATGGAGGCGGTGGGGCAGCTGACCGGCGGAATCGCGCACGACTTCAACAATCTGCTGCAGGGCATCACCGGCAGCCTGGAGATCGTCCAGCGCCGGCTGGGTGCCGGACGGCTCGACGGCGTCGACCGGTTCCTCGCGGGCGCGACCAACGCCGCCAACCGCGCCGCCGCGCTCACCCACCGGCTGCTCGCTTTCTCGCGCCGCCAGCCGCTCGATCCGCGCCCGGTCGACGTCAATCCGCTGATCGTCTCGATGGAGGATCTGTTACGCCGTACCGTCGGCGAGCACATCGCGCTCGACCTGGCGCTCGCGGACGATCTCTGGTGGACCTTGTGCGACCATAACCAGCTCGAAAACGCGATCCTCAACCTCGTCATCAACGCGCGCGATGCGATGCCCGATGGCGGCAGCTTGACGATCGAGACGTCCAACGCGACCTTTGACGATGCCTATGCCGCCAGGCGCCGCGATCTGGAGGCGGGCGATTATGTCTGCATCCGCGTGACCGATACCGGCACCGGCATGGACGCCGACACGATCGCCCGCGCCTTCGAGCCCTTCTTCACCACCAAGCCGCTCGGCCAGGGTACCGGGCTGGGCCTGTCGATGATCTACGGCTTCGCGCGCCAGTCCGAAGGGCATGCGACGATCGAGAGCGAACCGGGCAAGGGCACCAGCTTCAGCCTGTGCCTGCCGCGCCATCTCGGGGCGGTCGCGGTCGACGAGCCGGCTCCCGAGACGGACCGCGCCGCGCCGACCGACGCCGCCGAGATCGTGCTGGTCGTCGAGGATGAGCCGGTGGTGCGCGGGCTCATCGTCGAGGTGCTGACCGAGCTGGGCTACCGCGCGATCGAGGCAGCCGACGGACCCGAAGGGCTCGCGGTGCTGCGCTCGCGCCAGCGGATCGACCTGCTGATCACGGATATCGGCCTGCCCGGCCTGAACGGCCGCCAGATCGCCGATGCGGGGCGCGAGCTTCGCCCCGATCTCAAGATCCTGTTCATGACCGGCTATGCCGAGAATGCTGCGCTCGCGCCGGGCTTCCTCCAGCCGGGCACCGCGATCATCACCAAGCCCTTCGCGATCGAGGCGCTGGCGGCGCGGGTGCGGGCGATCATCGAGGGGCCGGTGGACGCTATGCCTGATCCGGTCGCGCTGGAGGATTGACGGCAACCGCCCTCACTTCGGCTGGCCGACCCATACCAGCCAGTATTTCGCCAGCCCGGCACGCGGCCCGGTGACCGCCGCGAAGGTCTTCTTCGCCTCGTCGGCCTGACCGCTCAACGCCAGCGACGCGCCGAGCCTGGTGTTGACGACATTGGCGTCCACCCCGCCCTTGGCGAGCGCGAGATGGTAGAGCTCGATCGCGGGGGCGTAATCGCCATAGCCGAAATAGGCATCGGCGGTGCCCAGCGCCAGCATGCCGCCGTTGGCGGTCTTCGCCGACGCCGCGCTGCTTGGGAGGCTCGCACGATCGCCCGCGAATCTGGCCTTGATCGTCGTATCGAGCTCCTTCACCGTCGCGCTCGAGCTCTGCAGCGCACCGCTCGCCAGCCCCTCGTCCAGCGCGGACCGCGCTTCGCCGGGGAATTTCTGCGCGGTCGGCTCGATCACGTCGAGATAGTCGCGCCCGCCCTTCAGGCCCTTGGCGACGCGCAGCAAGCGCATCACGTCGAGTTCGGCCTGCGGGTCGAGCTGGTTGAGATCGCGGTAGCTGATCAGCGCGTCGCGCCAGTTGGTCGGGCTGGGATAGGCGGCCACGCGGGCCCGGGTGATGCGCTCCGTCTCGGGCGCCAGCTTCGCGTTATAGGCGGCGCCGATCGCCCGCCCATACCAATCGGCGGGAATGGCGGTGGAGCCCGGCGGTTGCAGCGCGATCGCCTTTTCCAGTGTGGCGACCGCCTCGGCGGGCTTGTTCAGGGCGATATAGGCCTCCATCAGCATCGCAAAGGCGTTGGCATCGGTCACCCCGCCTGCGGTCGCCTGGCCCAGAAACTGTGCCGCTTTCGCCATATCCTTGTTGTTGTAGGCGAGCTGCCCTGCGGCGAGGCTGTAATTGGTCAGGCTCGCCGGCGGCACCAGCCCGCTGTCGAGCATGACCTCCAGCGCCTTCTGGCGTGCGGGCATGTCCTTTTGCGCGGTCGCCAGTTCGTAGCGGGCCGACGCGATCACATAGCTGTCGTCGGGCGACGCCACCGCGGCGTCGGCCTCGGCGAGCTTGGCGGTGGCGGTCGCCAGATCGCCGGCCTTGATCGCCTTCTGCGCATCGGCGACGGCGGCACGCACCGGCTTGGCGAGCTTGAACTCATGCTCCGCCGGCGGCTTGGCCGGTTTCTGCGCCATGGCGGCGGGCGCCGCACAGGCCAGGACAAGGCAAAACGCCGACCGCATCGGTACGTGTTTCATGACAGCCCCTCTTCCCCCTCGGCCTCTGTCGTGCCGGGAAGCGTCGAGGATGCACCTTCTTGCAGGATTTTGCCAGAGAGCGGTTCAGGCGCGCCCGACGCCCTTCCGCTCGGCCTTGTGGCGCCTCGCTGGCGTGCGCGCCTTGCTCGCAGGGGGTGCGGCGCGGCGCGGCTTCGTGCCGTAGATCAAGGCGCCCGCGATCGCCGCGACGCCGAGCCCGATCGCCGCAGCCAGCCCGATCGTGCGCGATGACAGGATGTCGGGCAGCGAAAACCTTTCCGCCAGCGTGTACTGCGAAGCGTCGTCGTGTCCGTCATTCTCGCCATGGGCGAAGAAAGCGGGCGCGCTTTCCTCATGCGGTTCGGGATGGAGCGGATAGGGCGGCGTGGCGGCGGCGGGAAGCGGAGGCTGATGCGTCATGACGGACCTTGGCGCTGTTGGGGTCGGGATCAACGCGCATGGGTCCGCGCGGGTTGCGCAAGGAATCGCCACTAGGCCGTGGGGCACTGCCCCTGCCGCATGAACGGCGCGCCGTTGGTGAACCAGCGGCTGGAATCCCCCATGGTTGCCGTGTCGTGATAGCAGGCCTCACTCGCGCCCTCGGCGGGATCGACCAGGAAGGTCCAGTTGCGGCCGCTGCAATCCTGGGCGTCGCAGCCCGTCGCACCGACCTTGTTGCCGCGCGCGAAGATCGCTTTTTCCGGGCCCCGCACTTCGCCGAAATGGCCACGGATGCCGGCATCGGGCACCGCCGTCATCAGCGCATTCGACACATCGGTGCGATCGAAGAACATCACGCCGCCCACGGCATCGTGTGGATATTTGCCGACATAGGCGGTGATCGGCGTGTCCGGCTTCTGGCCCGGCACCGGGAAGGGAGAGCGATCCTTCGGCGGCACGAACGCGGCTGCGGCCGCATTGGCGTGCGCGGTGGCCGCAGGCGCGGTGTTGCCGCATCCTGTGAGCAGCATCGCGGCGGTGATAAAAAGGACGGGCATCTTGGTGGCGATGGTGCGGATTGGCATCTGGATCTTTCTGACAGCCCCCGCCCAAATGCGTTCAACGCGTGGATCGTCCGGATGGGCCCGTGTCCGGGCCCAGCGTTTCCGATGGGCAGCGAAGGCGCGCGAAGGGTTTCGGGAGCCCTACAGACCCTGGCGCGGAAAGGCTAATCCCGATGCTCGTAAAGTGCGCCGCGCTTCAGCCTGGATCGGAGATCCTGCATGCCGATGCGCTCCACCGCCGCCGCGCGGTCGGCGGCGGCGACGACGTCGGCGACATGGCCGATCATCTGCCCGACGACATCGAAGCTCTGCAGGATGTCGGCGTGCTTCTGCAGCACGATCGGATCGGCCACCAGCCGGTCGCCGATCGCATCGAGCAGCCGTCGCACATAGCCGAGCTCCTCCGACAATCGGCGGCTGAGCGGGTCCTCGGCCCCGGCGAGCGGGATGGAGGCCGCGGGCCGGGGCTTGAACAGGCTGGCGCGCACTCCGTCCCGCCGCGCCTGCGACTGAATCTCGTCTACCCGCCGTTGATGCGGCGGGATTTCATACTGTTGCATGCCGATTCCGATGGGCCCAACCCGGGCGACCCGGTTGTAGCGGCGCGCTATTGTGCGATCGTTAACGGCGCCGGATCGGCGGCGCGCCGGCCCGCGGCGATCGTCAGACCGCCCGCACCCCGCCCGCCAGCCAGCGCGCGCAATCGGGGCCGAGCTCCGCCACGCTGCGCGTCTCGTAATCGGTGACGTCGCGCCAGGTCAGCGTGTCGCGCCAGCGGCCGTTGGTGCCCTTGTTGATGAAGGTCTCGGCGCCGCCATCCCAGAAGATGCCGCCAAGCGGCGCTGCCTTGGCCGCGTTCGCCTTCATCCAGGCAAAGCCGCAATGCTCGACCATCGTCGGGAAGAGCGCCGGGTCCACCTTGATGTCGAGGAAATCGGCGATGCGCCGCATCTCGCCGGCCAGGTCGCGCTTCAGGTCCTCGAAATGGACCAGCATCACATTGGGCTGGTCCTTGATCGCCCACCAGCTCCGCACATTCTCCCAGAAGGGCCAGAAGGGATCGCCGTCGCGCTCGAGCCAGTTGCGGAAATAATGGCGCATGTCGGGATCGGCGCGCGTAATCGGCGGGCCGACGCGGCCGGGCGTGTCGTTGAGCGCCGCGAACCATGCCGCATTGGCGTTGGCATGGTGGTTGTGCATGCTCCAGATCACGTCGCGGCCGTCGCGCGCGACATAGAGATATTTGGCGATCGGATCGAACACGAGCGCGTCGACCGGCAGGTGCGTCTTCATGAAGCGCCGGTGCATCTGCGCCTCCATCGCGGGCAGTTTCTCCGCCTTGGGCGGCACGCGCAGGTCGAGCCAGGGCGACAGCTCGGCGACGTTCACGTCCGGATCGCCGCCGAAGATCAGCTGCCCGACGATCTGCTGCATCCAGGTGGTGCCCGATTTGCCATAGGTCGCGATGACCACATCGTCGTCGCGAAAGGCGAAGTCGTTCCAGACGGTCGAATCGAAATGATGATTGTGAAGCTCGCGCGTCTTCACCGGCGTGCGGGCCGCCAGCTGCGTTGCCATTCCTCACTCCCCGAGCCCTTGGGCCATTAGTGTATTGTTTTACTAATACAGCCTGACGGTCGGATCAAGCGATCCGGCGCACGCTGTCGGGCCCGCGATGCGGAAAAGGGAGGATGCGGGCAATGTCGCTGCGCCGAAGATGCGACCAAGCGACGAAGGCGGGCGGAGCGGGAGACCGTGATCCCCCGCTCCGCGAGGGGTTCAGCGGGCCGGCTTGCTCGCGATCGTCGCCGGCTTTTCCGCAGCGTCCACCGGCGCCCATTCGGCGCCGCGCGGCTCGTCCGTGGTGAAGGGCTGGCCGGGCTTGTAGAGCACGCCGCCGGTGTAAACCGAGTGCGGCGCGGTATAGGTCCTGGGCTGGGTCATGGTGCGCGCTCCGGTCACGGGTTGGTCTGGTTGCCCGCGGTCACGCCGGCGGTGATCTTGCCGAGCGTCGGCGCGGTGCCGGCGACGGTGTATTTGAGCCGCAGATAGCGCTCGTCGGTGCCGACCGGCAGTTCGTCGGGCAGCAGCAATTTCGCGCCCGTGGCGAGATCCGCCAGCGCATAGGCCGGCGAGGTCCACACCGTCCTGGCCGAGGCGAAACCGGCATTGTCGTCGGTCTCCACGCCGATGGTCAGCGAGGTGAGGTTGTTGAAGCTCTCGACCACGCTGGCGCGCATCGCGATCTCGCGGCCCTTGCCGACATCGCGGACGATCGCCGCGGCGGCACCGAACACGGTGCCGGTGCTGCCCAGATCGACGATGTTGGTCGAGGCCGCCGTGGCGGTCACCGCCTGGGCGTTCGAGAACAAGGTGGTTGCGTCGAAAATCATGGTATTTTCCTTTTTCTTCCAGCGCTTCTGCTTCCCCGGCCGCCGGGGAAGGGCTCAGCTGACCACGCTCTCCGCATTGATCAGCGCGTCGGTCTCGCGGATCGGCATGCCGCGATAGGACAGCACTTCCTCGCCCTGCAGCTCCATCGGCTTCAGCATCAGCGCGCCGTTCGCCGCATTGGTGCCGGCCGCGTCGAGCGCCTGCAGCATGTCGCGGTTCATGTAGATGACGGTGCGGCCCTGCGCCGCGACGTTCGCCGCCATCCTGGCCGCGCGCCGCCCCTGCAGCTTGTAGCAGGCCTGGCGCATGAAGCCGTAGAGATCGACCGATCCGGCCGCCACGCTCGACACGTCGATATTGGCGATCCGCGCATTGTAGCGCCAGTCGCGCACCGCCACGCCGATATGCTGGCGGAACAGCTCCTCCTTCACATAATAGATGTTGCCGTTGCTGTCGGTGGTGCGCTGCTCGCCCTTGTCCTCGCGCGTCACGCCGGCCTTGGTGCCCTTGGGGTGGATCAAGGTGGTGTAGTCGTCGCCCCAGGTGACGAACCAGATCGACGTATTGTCCGATCCCACGCCGCCGGCATTGACGATCTGGTTGCCCGCGCCGCCGCCGCCCAGCGTCGAGTAGCGCGCGGCCAGCCCCTTGAACTTCTCGGGGGTGGTCGTGGTGTTGTGGTAGAAGAAACCGCGCGACACCTCCTGCGCCATCGCCTCGAGATAGGCGCGGCCCTCGGACAGCCGCACGCCGCCGGGATTGTCGGAGATTTCGAGCAGCCTTGTATCGACGGTCGACAGCCCCTCGACGAAACCGGTCGTGTCGTCGACCTGCTGGGTGGTCGACTTGCTCTGCGGGATGCCCTGGTAGAGCCGCCCCCACGTCACGTCGGGCAGGCCGGTGCGGATCGTGTGGCGGTGGACGATGCCCATGTTGCAGGGCGCGGTCACCGCATCCTCCATCACCGGATTGAGCTGCCGCAGCACCTCGACGACTTCGCCGAGTTGCCGGTCGGCGCCGCCCGCGCCCTTGTAGAGATCGATGAGATTGATGAAACTATTGCCGATGGTCGCCATGTCTTACCCTCCTTTGGGTGTGTCTTCGGGGTAGAGCGTCTCCGCTCTGTCGCGCTTCGAATGATGGATGCCGGACGAGCGCTCGAACCCGTCCTCGCCGATCGCCTGGCCGACCCGCTGAAAGGCGCGGATCATCTCCGGGTGGTTGCCCAGCCCGCTCTCGTCGAGCAGCACGCGGAACGGGCTGCCCTTGACGAGGCCGAGCGCGTCGAGCGCCTTGGCCGCGGTGCCGATCGTCGCCGCCCAGTGCCGCCCGCCGATCTCGGGATCGGCCTGGGCGGCATCGAGCCACGCCTTGCGGTCGGCCTGGACCTGGCCGAGCATCTGGCGATTGTGCCGGTCGAGCAGCCCCTGCGCGAACTGCCCCGCGACCGGCATCAGTCGGTTGGCCTGCTCGTTGGACAGGCCGAGCTCGCGGAACACCGGCGTGGCCAGTGCGATCGCCGCGGGATCGAGGGTCAGCCCCTCGGGTGCGGCAAGGTCGTAACTGTCCGGTACGCCGGCTTCCGGCTCGGTCTCGCCTTCACTGTCGGCAGGGTCTTCGGCCGGCTCGTCGCCGCCCAGGACCGAGGGTTCGAATTCCTCGAAGCCGTCCGCCTCAGGCGTCGTCTCCGAACTCTGCATGGATGTTTCGTCGTTCAAGGACATTCTCCTTGCGACTCGCATGGGCCAGTTCGTGAAGAGTTTGAATCAAGGTTGCCGCGGGGATTCCGGCGGGCAGCGAAACCGGCTGCGCCTCGTCCAGATCGCGCAGGATCTCGAGCGCGAGGCTGCGCCGGCCTTCGAGATAAAGGTGCCGCCCGTCGGCCATAGTGGCGGTGACGTCGAACACCCCGGCGCTCTGGATCATCGCCAGCAGGAAACGCCGAAACGGCGCGCTTTCCAGCAGGACGAGCTTGTCGGTTTTCTCGAGCATAAGAGGGTTCTTCTCTTCTTCACCCTCTCCCGCTTGCGGGAGAGGGCAGGGTGAGGGTCTTCTTCTTTTCATCGCGGGTGCCAAAGAGACCCCGATGCGGCGACTGGATCGCTGCGCTCTCAAATCGCGCCCTTCTCCCGCAAGCGGGGGAGGGGGGGTCGGGCTATCCCGCAGCCCCGTCGGGCCCGCCACCGCCGGCCACCTGATGCAGCATCCGCACCGCCGCCGCGCCGTCTTTGGCCGGCCCGGCCATCGCCGCCAGCTTCGCCATCTGCGCCTCCTGCGCGCGGCCCTCGCGCAGCTTGCCCGCATCCCCCACCGACCGGATGATCTGCGGCGGCGCCCCGGCGCGGTCGGCATAATCGTCGACGATCGCGTCGACATCCAGCCGGTCCGCCGCTTCCGGGAACCGCCCCGCCAGATTGCCCACGAACGCCACCGTCCGCTCGATCTGGCCGAGCCCGACCATCCGCTGCATCTGCGTCAGGATCGACACGAAATCGACCTTCACCGGCTGCCCCTGCAGCCGCTCCGGCGCCGGCGGCAACAGCCCCCGGCGGGACATGATGCCGAAGGTCCGGTCGATCGCCACCTCGAGCTTCTCGTTGTTGACGCGCTCGATCACCGGGCCGAGCTGAGTCAGCTTCTCCTCGTTGCGGCTGGCGATCTCCTCCACGCCGCGCGGCTGCACGCCATCCATGTTGGTGATTGCCATGAACAGGTCGGCATAGGTCAGCCGGTCGATCGCCTCGGCGCAGCGGCCGACATCCTCCGCGATCGCGCCGATCGCCGCCGGGTTCATCATATAGGGCACGATCACCCCCGCCGCGTCGACCGCGCTGGCCGAGACGATATTGCCCGCCTTGCCGGTCAGCTTCACCGCCGCCGGCACGATCTTCTCGGGCCGCACCAGGAATTCGGTCGCGTCGGTCTTGCGCCTGGTCTGCAGCTGCAATTCGCGCATGTCGGACAGGGCGTCGAAGCCGGGGGAGGTGCCATAGGTGTCGCCGCCGGTCGTATCCCAGCGCGGCGCCCAGAAGGGCTGCTCCTCATAGCCGGAGACGCGCAGCACCCGGTCCGCGCGCCCGTCATTCTCGTCCCAATAGATGGATCGCCACGGCTTCCCCCGCGCGGTCATCACGCCCGGCACCTGCTCCTCGTTCGGCTCGATCGCGTGGATGACGGCGATCTGCTGGTCGTACCGGCCATTGGCGTGGCAATTGCGGACGAAATCGCTCGCCGTCTCCAGCCCGA
>NZ_JAQGLC010000303.1 GCF_028293085.1 Sphingomonas bacterium | reverse complement strand
GGTGCGCAACATCGCCGACGTGACCAAGGCCGTGGCAGCTGGCGACCTGTCCAAGAAGATCACCGTCGACGTGAAGGGCGAGATCCTCGAGCTGAAGGCGACCATCAACACGATGGTCGACCAGCTGCGCTCGTTCGCGGCCGAGGTCACGCGGGTGGCACGCGAGGTGGGCACGGAAGGCAAGCTGGGCGGTCAGGCCGACGTGCAGGGCGTGGCCGGCACGTGGAAGGACATGACCGAGTCGGTGAACTTCATGGCCGGCAACCTCACGTCCCAGGTGCGCAACATCGCGGAAGTGACGACGGCGGTCGCGAACGGTGACCTTTCCAAGAAGATCACCGTCGATGTGAAAGGCGAGATCCTCGAGCTGAAGAATACCATCAACACCATGGTGGACCAGCTCAATTCCTTCGCCTCCGAAGTGACGCGCGTGGCGCGCGAGGTGGGTACCGAGGGCAAATTGGGCGGGCAGGCGCAGGTGCGCGGGGTGGCCGGCACGTGGAAGGATTTGACCGATAACGTTAACCTGATGGCCGACAATCTAACCGGTCAGGTTCGCAACATCGCCGAGGTGACGACGGCGGTGGCGAAGGGAGATCTCTCCAAGAAGATCACCGTCGACGTGAAGGGCGAGATCCTCGAGCTGAAGAACACCATCAACGTGATGGTCGATCAGCTCAACGGCTTCGCCTCCGAAGTGACGCGCGTGGCGCGCGAGGTCGGCACTGAGGGCAAATTGGGCGGTCAGGCGCAGGTGCCGGGCGTCGGCGGCACGTGGAAGGACCTGACCGACAACGTCAATCTGATGGCGACCAATCTCACCAACCAGGTGCGCGGCATCGCCGACGTGGTGACCGCGGTGGCGCAGGGCAATCTGAAGCGCAAGCTGGCGGTCGACGCCAAGGGCGAGATCGCGGCCTTGGCCGACACGATCAACGGCATGATCGAGACGCTCTCCACCTTCGGCGACCAGGTGACCAACATGGCGCGCGAGGTCGGCATCGAGGGCCGGCTCGGCGGCCAGGCGCGCGTGCCGGGCGCCGCGGGCCTGTGGCGCGATTTGACCGACAACGTGAACCAGCTCGCCGCGAACCTGACCAACCAGGTGCGATCGATCGCCGATGTGGCGACCGCGGTGACCAAGGGCGACCTTACCCGGTCGATCGCGGTGGAAGCCTCGGGCGAGATGGCTGCGCTGAAAGACAATATCAACGAGATGATCCGCAATCTGAAGGAGCAGACGCTGAAGAATGCGGAGCAGGATTGGCTGAAGACCAACCTCGCCCGCTTCTCGCGCATGCTGCAGGGCGAGCGCGATCTGTCGACCGTGTCCAATCTGATCATGTCGGAGCTCGCGCCGCTGGTGAACGCGCAGTACGGCGTATTCTACGTCACCAATCGCGACAATGACGAAACGGTGCTGGAGCTGGCCGCGAGCTATGGCGCGGAGAATCGCAGCGAACTGAAGACCGAGTTCCGGTTGCGCGAAGGGCTGGTCGGCCAGGCCGCGGCGGACAAGCGCCCGATCCTGCTGCAGAACATGCCGGCCGAATTCATCCGGATCGGATCGGGGCTGGGCCATGCCGCGCCGACCAACGTCAACATCCTGCCGGCCCTGTTCGAGGACGACGTGAAGGCAGTGATCGAGCTCGCCTCGTTCAGCGAGTTCAACGAGACTCACCAGACCTTTCTCGACCAGCTGATGGAATCGGTCGGCATCGTGCTCAACACGATCGCGGCGACGATGCGCACCGAGGGCCTGCTGAAACAGTCGCAGCTGCTCACCACCGAGCTGCAGGCGCGCCAGACCGAGCTGACGACGAAGCAGGAGGAGCTGCACGCCACCAACGAGGAGCTGCAGGAGAAAGCGCAGCTGCTGGAGAATGAGAAGAAGCAGGTCGAGGCGAAGAATCTCGAGATCGAAATGGCCCGGCGCGCGGTGGAGGAGAAGGCCGAGCAGCTTGCCCTCACCTCCAAATACAAGTCCGAATTCCTCGCCAACATGTCCCACGAGCTGCGCACGCCGCTCAACTCGCTGCTGATCCTGTCCAAGCTGCTGGCGGACAATCCGCAGGGCAATCTCAATGAGAAGCAGACCGAGTTCGCCCGCACGATCAACTCGGCCGGATCCGATCTGCTCAATTTGATCAACGACATTCTCGATCTGTCGAAGATCGAATCCGGCACCGTCTCGATCGAGATCGGCGACATGCGCCTGAACGCGCTGAAGCAGCATATGGAGCGGACCTTCCGCCAGCTTGCCGCCGACAAGAATCTCGATTTCAAGGTCGAGTTCGGCGACGAGCTGCCCGCCGCGATCCGGACCGACGAGAAGCGCCTGCAGCAGGTCGTGCTCAACCTGCTGTCCAACGCGTTCAAATTCACGTCGCATGGCAGCGTCACTTTGTCGGTGCGGGGCGCCCATGCCGGCTGGAGCACCAACCATCCGGTGCTGCGCAACGCCGAAGGGGCGATCGAGATCGCCGTCACCGATACCGGCATCGGCATTCCGCAGGACAAGCAGAAGCTGATCTTCGAGGCGTTCCAGCAGGCCGACGGCACGACCAGCCGCAAATATGGCGGCACCGGACTCGGCCTCTCGATCAGCCGCGAGATCGCGCGGCTGCTCGGCGGCGAGCTGCAGGTGCGATCCTTGCCGGGCGAGGGATCGACCTTCACCTTGTTCGTGCCGCTGCAGGCCGAGGACGCCGGTTCGGGCCTGACGGTGACCACCACCGCCCGGTACGACAATAGCGGCGCGATCGTGCCCAACGCCCTGCCCGCCCAGCTCGACGTGACCGACGATCGCGATACTTTGGGCGATGCGCCGTTCGTGTTGATCGTCGAGGACGATCCCACCTTCGCCTCGATCCTGCTCGACATTGCGCGCGAGGCGGGGCTGAAGGGCGTGGTCTCGACCGCCGGCGCGGGAACGCTGGCGCTCGCGCGCAAGCTCCAGCCCAACGCGATCACGCTCGATCTCGGGCTCTCCGATATCGACGGATTCGTGCTGCTCGATCTGCTGCGCCATGATCCGCAAACGATGCATGTGCCGGTCCATGTCATTTCGGGCGCTGACAAGCTCGGCATGGCGACGGACATGGGCGCCTTCGGCGTGACCGAGAAGCCGGCCTCGAACAAGGTGCTGGAATCGGTGTTCCGGACGCTCGCCGGCGCCATCCACAGCGAACCCGTGCGGCCGACCCTGGTGATCGTGGACGGACCGGAAGCCGTGGCCGGCCTGCCCGCCGTGCCGGAACTCGCCGGATCGAAGATGCTGATCGTCGATGACGACATAAGGAACATCTATTCGCTGACGAGCGTATTGGAGAGCTACGACGTCGAGGTCGTGCACGCCGAGGGTGGCAAGGACGGCATCCTGATTCTCGAACAGACGCCCGGCATCGATCTGGCGCTGATCGACATCATGATGCCCGAGATGGACGGGTACGAGACGATGCAGCGAATTCGCGCCTTGCCCGAGCTCGCGGACATTCCGCTGATCGCGGTGACGGCCAAGGCAATGAAGGGCGACCGACAAAAATGCCTCGATGCCGGTGCGTCCGACTATATCGCCAAGCCCGTCGATATCGAACTGCTGCTGGCGCTGTTGCGGGTGTGGGTTGCTCGATCGCGGGACCGCACGCCGATGACGGCAGCGCGCATCGGCACGGCCGCGGAGTAGCGGCGTGCAGCGCAAGCAACCCCTCGCCGTGCGGCCCGCGACGCAGGACAGCAGGCCGCCCGTGCTGAAAGTGATCACGCCGGATCTCGAGGCGCGCGCACGGATTCTGGTGGTCGACGACGACGAGCATAATCTGCTCGCGATCCGGACGGTGCTCGAGGATGTCGGCGAGGTGGTTGTCGCCAAATCGGGCGAGGAGGCGCTGCGCGCGTTGCTGCGCGGCGAGTTCGCCGTGATCCTGCTCGACGTCTATATGCCGGGCATGGACGGTTATGAGGTCGCGCGGATGATCCGCGGCCGCGAGCAGACCAAGCGCATCCCGATCATCTTCCTCTCCGCGGTCAACAAGGAGACCGAGCATCTGATCCGCGGCTATTCGATGGGCGCGGTCGATTATGTGTTCAAGCCGGTCGAGCCGATCGTGCTGCAATCCAAGGTCGCGGTGTTCGTCGACCTGTTCCTGATGACCCGCGAGATCCGCCGCAAGGCGGAGGCCGAGCAGGAGCTGCTCGATGCCACGATCAGGGCCAATGCCGAACGGCTGCGGGCCGAACGCGAGCTGCGGCTGGCCGAGCAGCGCCAGAGCGCGATCATCCAGTCGCTGCCGATCCTGCTGTATCTGGAGACCGAAGGCGTCTCGCCGCGCATGCCGAAACTGGTCAGCGGCGATTTCACCGCGATGACCGGGCTCGGCGTGGACGAGATCCGGCGCACGCCGACCTTGTGGCATGACCGGCTTCATCCCGAGGATCGGGAGCGCGTCGAAGCAGCGCTGAAGGGCCGCGGCCACGGCGCGCCGCTGGCGATGGAATATCGCTGGCAACATGCCGATGGGCGCTATCGCCATGTCCTCGATCAGGCGGTGCCGCTGCGCGAGGCGGACGGCAAGCCGATGGAATATGCCGGCACGCTACTCGACGTGACCGAGCGCAAGGACCTGGAGACGCAATTGCTCCATGTCCGCAAGATGGACGCGATCGGCAAGCTGACCGGCGGCATCGCGCATGATTTCAACAATCTGCTCGCCGCGGTGATCGGCGGGCTGGGCATGATCGAGCGGCGCGTGCCGCTGGACGAGGAGCATCGCAAGATCCTGGCGATGACGCAGCATGCCGCGGGCCAGGGCACCGAGCTCGTCTCGCGCCTGCTCGCCTTTGCGCGCAAGCAGAGGCTGGAACCGGCGGCGATCGACCTGACCGCGCTGGCGGGCGCGGTCGACGATCTGTTGTCGCACACGCTGGGCGGCCTGGTGGAAATCGCGTGGGATATCGAACCCGACGTCGCCCACCCTTATGCCGACGAGGCGCAGCTCGAGCTGGCGCTGATGAACCTGGCGATCAACGCGCGCGACGCGATGCCCGACGGCGGCACGATCCATATTTCGGCGCGCGAGGCGGCGGTCGAGGCGCGCGACGATATCGGTTTGCCCGCCGGGCGCTATGTCGTGCTGACCGTCGCCGACGCGGGATGCGGTATCGCGCCCGACCTGCTCGAGCGCGTGATGGAGCCGTTCTTCACCACCAAGGACGTCGGCAAGGGCACGGGGCTCGGCCTGAGCATGGTCTATGGCTTTGCCAATCAGTCCGGCGGCACGGTGCGGATCGAGAGCTGCGAGGGCGACGGCACCAGGGTCGAGCTGTGGTTGCCGCGCTCTGCCGAGGGTATCGTGAAGACCAGCCCGATCGAGCCGGCGCCGGCGCCCATATCGAATGCCTGTCTGAACATCCTGCTGGTCGATGATCATGAGGGGGTGCGCGCGACGACGGCGGCGTTGCTCGAGGATCTGGGTCATCTGCCCGTCAGCGCCGAGGACGGCCCAGGCGTGCTCGACCTGCTCGGCGCCAATCCCGACGGCGTCGACCTGATCATCAGCGACTATGCGATGCCGCACGTCTCCGGCGCGGAGGTGATACGGCGCGCCCGGCAGATCCGGCCCGCACTGCCTGCGATCATCATCACCGGTTATGCCGACAGCAGCGCGATCGACCTCGCCGACCAGCAAGTCGTGGCCGTCAACAAGCCGTTCACGCCGGCGCAGATGAAGGACGCGATCGCCCGGGCGATGGAGGCGAAGGCGCCCGACTGACGTCCGTGCCCTATCCCTGCCGGGCGACCACCAGGATATGCGCCGTCCCCGGGATCGCGACGGGGCGACCGCCCGCGGTGGCTGGTGGGCCGAATTTCGCGGTCGGGAGGTAGATCGTGCCGTCGCGCGGATCGAGCGCGCCGGTGCGGGCACCCGGTTCGGTCGCGATCGTCCCGACGACCGTCGCGGTGGTGCCGGCAATGTCGATCACCGCGAGATTGCCGTCGCGGCCGCACGGTATGAACGCCTTGCCCCGCGCCACGTCCATGATCACCGCGTCGGGCCCCAGCCCGATCGCCAACAGGGTGACGTGCCCGGTGCGGAGATCGGCGACGGCGGCCTTGCCGTTGGCGCAGGCGGCGATCAGCCGGTCGCGCGCGGCGTCATAGCCGAGGCCGCTGGGGCTGATGCACCCGGTGAGCGGAATTGCCTTGCCGACCACGCCCGAAACAATGTCGGCCGTCTCGATCTCGTTCGCATCCTCGTTGTTCACATAGAGCGTGCTTCCCTTGAGCGCCCCATATTCCAGGCCCTCCTTCAGCGTGATCGTGCGCACCACCGCCGCCGTTGCGGGATCGATGATCGAGACCGTGCCGGCCTTCGCGTTCATCACCACCGCATGGGCGGTCGCGGGATCGTAGAGCGCCGCATCGGGATCGCTGCCGACCGTGATCTTCGCCGTCTCCCTGCCGGTGCCCGTATCGATCAGACGGACGCTGTCGTCGCGCCCGCTGGTGACCAGCAGCATCGGCCCGCCGGTGATCGGCACCACCGCATGACCGTGAACGAGGGCGCCGACCGCCGAGACCTTATCGGTCTTCAGGTCGACCACCGTCGCGTTGTCGTTGCGCGCGACATACAGGCGCCCGGCAGCGTCATCGACCCGGGCATAGTCCCAGCTGCCATCGGGCACGGCGATCGAGCGCACGACATGGTAGCCGGGCTGGGGCGCCGCGGCCGTCACGAGGGCAGCGGAGGCAAGCAGAACGACGCGCGACAACAGGGGTGACATGGCAGGCCTCTCATAGGGAAATGGCAGGCGTTTCTTTTGCCACCCTTGAACCGGCGGCACGAGCCGCGTTCGCCCTCCGGCGCGGCACATTGGGAATTTATATAGGCGGCAGCGATCGCCACGGGTAATCGACAGACACCGTTCATGTAGATTGGCATCACGGAAGCGGCACGCCATCGAGGCGCAATATAGCGAAGCGCACAAGGGACTCATCGCCCATACCGGGCCTGTATCCAGGAGAGTTTCCATGAAGGTCGTTTCCATCGCCGCGCTCGGGCTTGCCGCCATCCTTGCGCAGGGCGCGACTGCCGCCACCACCCACGCTCCCCGGGCAAGGCTGAGCATGGCGCAGGCCCGCGCGATCGCGCTGAAGATCGCGCCGGGCAAGATCGCCGATGCCGAGTATGAGAAGGAAGGCGGGGGCTGGCGCTATTCGTTCGATATCCGCCAGGGCAAGCGCATTCACGAGATCGGCGTCGACGCCAACACGGGCAGGGTGGTCGAGGACAAATATGAGGGCCTGCATGACAAAGACTGATCGAGTGGGGACTGATCGAGTGGGGACTGATCGAGTCGAGACTGATCGAATGGGGACTGACCCCGAGTTGGCCGCGCCATGCGCGTCCTGATCGCCGAGGACGATATCGAGACGGCCGGGTTCGTCGAGCGTGGGCTCGGCGAGCTCGGCCATGCCGTGACCATCGCCTCGAACGGCGAGGATGTCCTGCATGTCGGCACGGTCGAGAGCTTCGATGTGATCGTGCTCGATCGCATGCTCCCCGCGATCGACGGGATCGAGATATTGCGGCGGTGGCGTGCGGCGGGCGTGAAGACGCCGGTGCTGATGCTCACCGCGCTGGGCGGCATTGCCGACCGGGTCGACGGGCTGGAGGCGGGCGCGGACGACTATCTCGTGAAACCCTTCGCCTTTGCCGAGCTGGCCGCGCGGCTGTCGGCATTGCTGCGCCGGCCACCGATCAACGATGTGCCGACCCGGTTCGAGAATGGCGGCATCGCGCTCGACCTGCTCAAGCGCGAGGTGCGCCGCGACGGCCGCGAGATCCATCTCCAGCCGCGCGAGTTCGCGTTGCTCGAGCAATTGATGCGGCACGCCGGCAAGGTGGTGACGCGCACCATGTTCCTCGAATCGGTCTGGGGCTTCCATTTCGATCCGCAGACCAACATCGTCGAAAGCCATCTGAGCCGGCTGCGTTCGAAGCTGAACGAAGGGTTCGCGGCCGATCCGATCGAGACGCTGCGCGGCATCGGATACCGGATGCGCGCCGATGGGTAAGCTGGCGACCAGCGCCGCCTACCGCATCGCCTTCACCTATTCGCTCGCGCTGGCGCTCGCGATCATCGCGCTCGGCATGGCGGTCTATTTTGCGGCCGATGCCGATTTCCGCAGCCAGCAGGATGCCGCGATCGCCGAGGAGAGCGCCGCGCTGGTCCGCGATTTCCGGGAGGAGGGCGTGGAGGAACTGGTCCGCGAAATGGCCGCACGGGAGGCGGTCAGTTCGACCAACGCCTTCGGCTATGCGCTGTTCGATCGCAGCGGCAAACGCGTCGCGGGCGCGCTCGATACGCCGCAACCGCCGCCCGGCTGGCACGACATCAGCTTCCTCGATCCGCAGGAAGGGCCGGATCCGGCCCGGGCCTTTGCCCGCGACCTGCCGAACGGGCTGCGGCTGGTCGTCGCGGTCGATACCGAGGCGCTGGAGCGGATCGACGGCACGATCCTCGGCCTCTTTTCCGGCGCGTTCCTGTTCGTCATCCTGGTCGGCATCGTCGGCGCGCTGATCCTCGGCAGCTATCTGCGCCGCCGGCTCGACCGGATCAGCGGCACCGCGCGGGCGATCATGTCGGGCGATCTCGAGCGCCGCATGCCGGTCGGCGCGCGTGGCGACGAGTTCGACGATCTCGCCCTCACCCTCAACGCCATGCTCGACCGGATCGAGCAGCTGATGGACAATCTCCGCCAGGTCTCGAGCGATGTCGCGCACGATCTGCGCACGCCGCTGGCCCGGCTGCGCAACCAGCTGGCCGGCACGCTCGACGGCGGCGGCGACGCCGCCACCACGCGCGCGGCACTCGAGCGCGCGATCGACCAGAGCGACGACCTGCTGTCGCTGTTCGCGGCGATCCTGCGCATCTCCGAGGTCGAGGCCGGCGCGCTTGCCCGGACCTTTGCGCCTATCGACCTCAGCGACCTGCTGACGGACCTGTGCGACAGCTATGCGCCGGCGATCAGCGACGGCGGGCGCAGCCTGGGCTGCGAGATCGATCCCGGCATCGGCGTGCACGGCGACCGGGAGCTGATCGCCCAGGCGGTAATCAACCTGCTCGACAATGCGCAACGCCATACGCCGCCGGGCACGCATATCGTCCTCGCGGTCGACGCGAACGAGGATACGGTGCGGCTGTCCGTGGCCGATGACGGGCCCGGCGTGGCGCGCGCGGACTGGCCGCGGATCGTCCGGCGCTTCACCCGGCTGGATTCGAGCCGAACGACGCCGGGGCACGGCCTCGGCCTCAGCCTGGTCGCGGCGATCGCAGCGGCGCATGGCGGCGACGTCGTGATCGGCGACAATGCCCCCGGCCTGCGCGTGACAATGACGCTGCCGCGCGCGCCGCGCTAGAGCAGGCTGCGTAAAATCCGACGCGCCCCGCCTGCTCTGGGCCTGCTCCAGTTATTGGTTGTCGCATCGTTGTTGCGAAAAACCGGTACCCACTTTTTCGCACGATGCTCTAGTTGACGGCGACCCCGGCCGCGACAAGCTCCTGGCGTGCTGCGGCGAAGGCGGCCCGGAATTCGGGCTTGGCCGCGAGCTTCTCCGCGATCAGCAGGCCGAGCATCTGGCCTGCGCTGACGTCGCTGCGGAAATGCTGGCCGCAGACGATCCGGCTCTGGCCGTAGCGCGCGGCGCGGGCGAGGATCGGCCCGGCCTTTTCAGGCACCAGCCGCGCCAGCACCTCGCCCATCGAAAAGGCCATCGAGGTGTGGCCGCTGGGATAGCTCGACAGCGGATCGTCGTTGCGCTTGCAGCTCTTCAGCGAGGTGTCGACGATATAGGGGCGCTGCCGCTTGAACTCGTCCTTGCCGCGATCGACCGTCGCCTTCTCGCTGGTGCGGACGAGATCGAGCAGGCTCGCGGTCGCGGGGAGTTTGTCGAGGTCGAAATGCGGACCGAGCACCACAGCGAAGATCGTGCCGTTCTTGGTGTCGCCGTCGAGCCGGGCATCGGCCTCCTCGGCCGGCGTACGCTCGATCTCCACCGCGTGGAGCTCGGCGAGCTCCGCCCGCGCCTGGGCGCTGCCCGCGATCGGCGGGGCCGGCAGGACAAGCACCGGATCCACATCGCGCGCGGTGAGCAAGGGCGGCGCCTTGGCCGCCGGGGTCGCGGCGGCCTGCGCCGCCGCGACGAGGAGCATCGCCTTCATCAGAAGGTCAGCGTGATATCGCCGGTGTAGGAACGACCGGTCTGATAATAATATTGGTCGAAAAGCACTGTCTTGCCGGTGCCGATATTCTGGACGCGCTGCGAATTGAACAGGTTGTTGACCTCGAAACCGATCCGCACCGGCCCGACATCATAGCGGACCGAGGCGATCGCGGTGTTGTAGCCGTTGCTCTTATAGGTGTTGTAATAGGCAAGGCTGGTCGGGCCCGAGGCGGCCGTGAGATCGACCGCAGTCGGATCGGCGAACCACTGCCGGCCGACATATTTATCGATCAGCGAGAAGCGGATCGGGCCGTTCTTGTAGAGCACGCCGCCGGCCGCGGTCCATTCGGGCGCATTGGCGACCTGGAGCTGGGGCACGCCGGGGTTCTTGGTCTTGGCATAGTTGCGCGATCCGTTCGCGAACACAGCGAAGCCGTGCGGCAGGGCGTAGGTGACCTGGCCCTCGAGCCCCTTATACTGAACCGAGCCCTGGTTGAAGAACACGACCCCCTCGCCCGGGATCGGCGAGGTGATGGAGGCGAACTTGTTGGTGAAATCGATCTTGTAGACATCGGCGTCGATCGAGAGATTGCCGCCGTGATAGACCACGCCCGCCTGGTAGTTGGTGGAGCGCTCCGGTGCGACCGTCGAGAAATTCGGGTTCGCGACATAGAGCACGCTCAGCGACGGGGCGAGGAAGCCGCGTGCATATTGGCCGTACACCGACAGCTGGCTGCTCACCGCATAGTTGATCGTCGCGAAGGGCAGATCGGCGGTATAGTCGTTGCTCAGCTTCTGCGGGATGCGGGTGGTCTGGTTATAATCGGCGAAAATCCGGCGATTGAAATCGACATGCTTGAAGCCGGGCGTGATTTTCAGCCCCGGCAGCGGCCGCAGCTCGAGCTCGATGAATTCCTCGGTGTGCTCGGTGTGCGAATTCTGGTCGAACTTGATGTCCTGCGGGGTCGCAACGCCGGTCACTGGATCAGTGACCTTCTTCTCGACGTAATTGCGGGCGCCGTTCACCAGGTTGACGTCGCGCTGCTGACGATAGGTGTTCGACCATTCGATCCAGGCGCCCGCGGTGATCGCGCCGAAACCGAAATCGATCCGCGTCTTGGCGATATCGCCGAACATCCGGTATTTGTTGGTCTTGGTGTAGCCGGGCACGCCCGGCGCCGTCGCCGAGACGCCATTCACCGGGGTGTAGACATTGGCAGCGGCGATCTGCTGCGGCGTGGCCGTTGCGAACAAGGTCACGTCGTTACCGCTCAGCGTCTCATTGTCGTAGCTGTAGGTATAGGCGCGGTTCTCGAAGGTCGAGTTGGGCGCGATATCCGCCTCGAACTTCACGATCTCGAAATCGGTGGTCTTGTGAGTGTGGTTGTACTTGTAATAATTCTGCGAATTGGGATCGTTGTTGAGGCTGAAATTCTTGCCGTACAGCGCGATCTGCGACAGGGTCGCGCCGTCCTTGTCAGGCTGGTTGAAATCATTCTCGTTATAGGTGGCGAGCAATGTCAGCTTCGCGCTCGACCCGATCGGGATCATGACCTTGCCGAAGATGTTGTTCGACTTGAACGGGCTGAAGCTGCGCGCGCCGTCCGACGAAATGTGCTGCGCGCTCAGGACGATCTCGGTGCCGCCGAGCGCCTTGATCGCGCCGCTCTGCGCGACGCCGCGCAGCAGCCAGGTATTGTAGCTGCCATAGCTGCCCTTGGCCTCGATGCTCGGATCCTCGCGGGTGGCGCGGGAGAAGAGATTGATGTTGCCGCCAAAGGTCGCCTGGCCGAGCTGGCTGGCATTGCCGGGACCGCGATCGACGATGAGCGTCTCGATCGTGTTCGACGGGAAGAAGGTGTTGGAATGATGCGTCGGATCGTTGGTGTCGCCGAACGGCACGCCATCATAGGTGACGTTATATTCGCCGTCCTGGAAGCCGCGGATCTGCGCCTTGGATTCTGAGAGACCGGGGCCATTGGTGTTGCCATAGCCCGAGACGCTGGGCGAGATCAGCGCGATCTGGTTGAAATCCGACGTCGCGGGGAGCGAATCCTCGATGAACGAGCGCGAGATGACCGATTGCGGCTGGGTCGTCTGGAGCGACGCGGTGACCGGGGCGATCTCGTTGGCGCGGGTCGCGGTCACGACGATGTCGGAGCCCTCGGCAAGCTTCTGGTCGGGCGTCGTCTCGGCGGCGGCCGGGACCGCGGGCGTGGCATCGGGGCCTTCGGCATAAGCGGTCGACGAGGCGGCCAGGGCCAGAGTGAGCGCGCTCGCGCCGAGCAGCAGCCGGCGCGATGAAAGAGTGTTCGACATGGATAGATCCCCACCGCCATGATCGGCGCGAGGCCCCGCTATTCGGGCTGCATGACTCTATCGTTTCGGTTGTGTTGCGGTTTTGCGACATGGCCCCAGGTTGGGAATTTGTAATCAAGGCTCAGGCCGATCCGCTCGGATCGGTCATCGGCCCGGACATCTCGCGCGAGCCGGGCGAGCGGGTGAAGGGCAAGGACCCGGTCTGGCGTTCGATCATGCGGTGGACGACGGGCGGCATCGGGCCTTCGTGGAGCGCCGACAGCTCGGCGCTGTTGTCGGCATCGGCATGGGTGCGGCGCTGATTGTGGCGGACATAATCGAGCCAGGTCGGCACGTGATAGCGCTCCACCCAGAGCTGCGGATCGCCGAGATCGCGCAGCAAGGTCCAGTGGCGCGCGCCGTCGCGGCGGCGGATGCGGCCGCGCTCCGCCATCACCTTGAGGAAGGTGACGATATTCTTCTGCGCGATGCGATATTCGATGGTGATCACCACCGGGCCGCTGCGCGATTCGATCGGCACCGCCGTCTCGGGCTCGGTCCAGCGACTGAGCGGATCAAGGTTGAGATCCTCGACCTGGGGCAAGGGCAGGCGGAAGCCGAGCAAGGCGCCCGCAACCTGCAGCGCCGCGGCAGCGAGCAACGCCACGGCGACGCCGCGATCCTCCGCGACGATGCCGAACACCCAGCTGCCCGCGGCCATGCCGCCGAACGCGGCCATCTGATAGAGCGCGAGGCCGCGCGCCACGACCCAGCGCGGCGACGACATCTGCACCGTCACGTTGAAGGTCGAGAGCGCCAGCACCCAGCCGGCGCCGGCGAGCATCAGCGCGACGACTGTCCCGGCGATGAAGGGGCTCACCGCCGTCGCCGCCGCCCCGAGCGCGAGGGCGAGCGTGCCGATCAGCACGATGCGTTCGGTCGACAGGCGGTGGCGCAGCCGGCCGCTCGCCAGCGCACCACCGACCGCGCCGATGCCGAAGGCGCCGAGCAGCACGCCATAGGTCAGCGCGCCGCCGCCCATCAGGTCGCGCGCGACGAGCGGCATCAGGGCCGGCACCGCGCTCGCCGCCACGCCGAACAGGCAGGCGCGCAGCATGACGACGCGCAGGTTGGGCGACATGGCGACATAGCGCAGGCCAGCGCCCATCGCGACGCCGAGGCGCTCGCGCGGGAGCAGCCGCGGCGGGGTTTCGGGGCGCCAGCGCGCCAGCACGACGATCAGCCCGACATAGCTGACGGCGTTGGCGAAGAAGGCGGTCGCAGCACCCGCCGCCGCGACGATCAGGCCGCCGATCGCGGGGCCGACGCTGCGCGCGATGTTGAAGCCCATCGAGTTGAACGCGATCGCGCCGGGCAGGACGGGGCGCGGCACCATGTCGCCGACCGAGGCCTGCCAGGCCGGCCCGTTGAACGCGGTGCCGCAGCCGATCAGGAAGGTGAAGCCGAGCAGCAGCCACGGGCTCAGCGCGCCATACCAGGCGCAGGCAGCGAGCACGGCGGACACGACCAGCATGAAGCTCTGCGACCAGAGCATCACCAGCCGGCGATCGAGATTGTCCGCCACCGCGCCGGCCCAGAGCGAGAGCAGCATGATCGGCAGCGTGGTCGATGCCTGCACGAGCGCGACGAATTGCGGGGAACTGGCCAGGGAGACCATCATCCACGACGCGCCGACGGATTGAATCAAGCCGCCGAAATTCGAGGCGAGATTGGCGATCCACACCTCGCGGAAGATCGGGATCGAGAGCGGCGAGGCTGGCCTGGCGGAGTCGGGCGCGGTGGCTGGCATCAGGTGTCGTTGCGGCAAGCGGGCGGCGATGCCAACCCCTTCGCCTCCTCCTTTCCTACAAAGCCCGGAACCGGAAGTCGCGGAAGCGCGCCTCCCCTGCCCCGGCCGAATAGAGGCCCGGACGGAGCATCAGGAAGCCGCCGCGGACATTGTGGTGATAGCCCGAGACCTCCATGCCGCGATCGAAGCGGTGCCAGGTCTTGCCGTCGTCGCCGCTGGTGTGGATCGCAACGATGTGGCGCTTGTTGGCGATGCGGAGGCGCATATGGCGGCCATGCGGGTTCTTCGGGCGGCCGCGCTCGATGCCGTATTGGTGCGTGACGAAGCGGTCCTGATCGAAGCCGAGCCCGCAATAGAGCCGTTCGTCGTAGAACAGCACCAGCCCCGCGGTGCCGCCGGGCGCTATTTCGATATCGCATTCGAACGCGTAGCCAAGGTCTCCGGCAGTGAGGAGCAGGGGCGAGGAGTCGACCGGCGCGGTGCCGCTGGCTTTCAGGACCAGGCTGTTGCCCTCGACGCGGGCGCGGGCGGTCTCGTCGGGGCCGGGCTTGAAGAAGTTCCATTTGCTGCCGAGCGCGAGCGTGTCGAAGCGGTCGGACAGAGGCTGGCCGTGGGGCACCGCGCTGCCGCCGCGCGGCTTGGCGATCGGTTTCGACAGGTCGCCGCCCGTCATGCGGAACCAGCCGTCGGCGGTCCATTCGACCGGATCGAGCAATGCCTGGCGGCCGAGCGTCCAATAGCCGTTCTCGTACCCGTGATAGACCGACCACCAGCCGCCGCCCGGCGCCTCGACCAGCGAGGCATGGCCGCGGCACCAATATTTCTCGTCATTGCTGACGGTGCGCACGACCGGATTGTGGGGACCATTCTCCCACGGCCCGTGGATCGAGCGCGCGCGGGCGACGATGACCATATGGCCCGTGGGCGGACCGGCCGTGCCGCCGACCGCGGTGATCATGTAGAACCAGTCGCCATGGCGGTGGATCTTGGGGCCCTCGGGCGAGAAGCCCTCGACGTCCCAATCCTCGGGATAATGCCAGGGATCATAGACATGCTCGACCGGGCCGACCGTGGACAGGCCGTCGGCGGCGAGGCGGACGCGGTCGCCGCCCGACAGGAACAGCCAGCGCGAGCCGTCCTCGCCGACCGCGTGGCAGGGATCGATATGGCTGTGCAGGCCGAGATCGACCGGGTCGCTCCAGGGCCCGTCGATATGATCGGCGCTGATCACCCAGATCGAGTTCGGGCTCGCCTTGGCCGGGATATAGAGGAAGTAGCGGCCGTCATGCTTCGCCAGCGAGACGGCCCAGACCGAGCCGATATTGCGGGTGAGCGCGGCCCCCCGCGGTTGCCAGTTCACCAGATCGCGCGAATGCCAGATGGTCAGCCCGGGATAAGCGTCGAAGGTGGAGAACGTCAGGTAATAGTCGCGCCCGTCCTTGAGGATCGCCGGATCGGGCCGGTCGCCGGCAATGACGGGAT
>NZ_JAQGLC010000298.1 GCF_028293085.1 Sphingomonas bacterium | reverse complement strand
CAGCAGTGGACAATATGATGCGAAGTGAGCCGCGGTGAGAACGAAATATTTTATTGCTCTACGAACTCATCATCTGTTGATGACGCGGCGGGTGGCGCGTTCTGCTCCCTTTTCGAAGCCGGGACGGAGCTTGAGGACTTACGCGACTTACCTTCAGCAGGCGGGCCGAGAGACACCTTGCCCCGGTTCCTCCAAAGGAATGCCTGCTGCTCGGCAAAGGACATCGTGCCCGTCTCGATCGGTTTTATCTTGATCGCAATGGGGTTTGGGGTGATGCCATTTATATACATCGCGAAGTGGTTCGGCGGCAGGTTGCGAAGGAAGTCGGTAGTGGTTCGCATCTCCTTTGCCATCGTCGGCGCATCACTGGCGCTTGGTGCACAGAATTTGATCCCCGGTTGAGACACAAGGGAGCTTGCAAGCGAACTGCTCCGCTTAGAGGCCTGGGCGAGCTCGTGATGTGCGAGGATAAGGCCACAATGGTATTTACGTAGCTCGGTCAGCATATCGCTTATGTCGTCGGAGAAATAATTCGATGCCTCATCGATATATACGAACGTGGTTTGACGATCCGCCTCGGGCAACACCTCGCGTTCGAACATGGCTTGAAAGATCATAGCGAGCATCGTCCCACCGAATATCGAAGAGCCGTCGCCTAGGAAATCCTTAGCAGTGTCGATGAGTATGATAGAGCACTTGTTTTGGAGCTCGTCATAGAAATCAATCTTAGACTCTGGCGCGGTTAGAAGACGTTCCAGATTGGGGTCGCTCACCACGTCGTGAATGCGGTTGGCAATCTGTTCCCGCGTCTCCTTAAACGCCTTGTGATTATTCATCACACTCTCGTTGAAGAAGTTGCGCTGCACGTCTGGGAGCTCGTCTATCACGTCCTCATATGCCTCGGGCTTTTCCAGGAAGCGCAGGATGTCGAGAATAGTAGCGTTCACCCCGCGCACCGTTGGGAGCGTGAGCAGCATGCGAATGACGTACTTCCAGAGCGTCCTCTGCTTCGCTGTAAAATCTAAGCCGAGGCTAGAAAATATATAGTCAAACGTCTTGATGACGTTGTTCGTCACCTTCTCTCTGTCGGACGGAGAGTATGAGGCAAGCCGCTCTCGGTTGATAGCAAATGGATTGATCGCCGGGGGGTACTCAATGTCGCGGGGGTCAATGAGTATCATCTGCTCGGACAGCGAAGCGTTCATTGAGCAGAGCTTCTTAATCAGCCCTCCGTGCGGCGTCATCACTACGATGGAGCGCGTAACGGGGCAGAGGATATCGCCGTGTATCATCCGCTCTAGCAGTGTGGTCTTGCCTGAGTCCGTGCGTCCCATGACGTGAGTATGGGACCAGCGGGCCGGATATATCCAACGAACTGGCACCTCGACCATAAAGAAATTGAGGATAGGAGTGTCGTTGAATAGACGCTCTACAAGCTCGCGCCCGGAAATTGGGATGGCACTAGGTCGGACTTTGTTGGAATCGAGTTGATGATCAATGCATAACCAGCCAAAATTGCTTTTGAGTTGAGTGATCAATCGACGCAGTAATATGCAGCCGTTCATGGGCCATTGCGCAAATACGCGATATACATCGTCAACGGACTTACGCGGATCGGGCAGAAGCTCGAAGAGTGGTACATCACAGAGCGGTACGAAGGGGCCGCGTGCAATCTTATCGTGAGTCGGGGAGAATTGGTCAGAAACAAATGTGATGACCTTCGCCACCTCGCCAAAATAGTGCTCCGCGTTTTGTACGACGTGCGCGAAGTCCGCTACCGGCTTCTCATATTGCCATAACTCCTCGGATGGCATGCTCGCCCAATCGAGTTTATCTACACCCTTGACCGCAGTGACATACTCCTCCTCTCTGTGTACCCAGCTCTGAAAAGATCGAACGGCGTCAACTAGCTCATGTATGGACGTTGTGTCGGGGAAGCTGAAGCCTTTCCGCCGCCTCATTGCCTCATCAATTATTGCGGTGTCGGCTAGTAGGCGCGTCCGGACATGTTCCGTGTAATCAGCGCGCGTAAGCACCGACTGATAAAGGTAAAACTCGTCTAGGCGTGTCCACTTTATATCCATCGCTTCTCTCTCTCAAGTGAGATGAATGCGCAATCTAATGGGGAGTCAAGTCAGCTCCCTAGGCGATCGCGGCGTCCACGAACCGATTGTACTCGTTGTTCACTCTCGCTGGATCGGGCCTGAGGCCGGCGTATCCCGCAAGCTCCTCCGCATCGCGCCAGGTGCAGTGGCTTCCCTCCTTCCGGGTGATGGTGAGAAGTTGGGAGCGAAACTCGGGGAGCTCGTCTAAGGAATTGACGCCTGCAATAAGCCGATCCTGTCGGATCAGCGTTCGGTGGCCTGGGTGGGCATAAAAACCGAGGTCGGGGATAACCACGGTTCCCCTGTAGAGCGAAGCGAGCAGGTTCCCCATGACATAGCAGTCCTCGTCGCCAAGCTCGGCCCGGTTGAGCCGCGCAAGAATGGTGCCGGTAAGGGCGAAGTTCGCGGGCTCACAAAGCACGCTTCTGACGACGGGTGAGAACAACACATTGTCGAGCAATGCCTGTGCCTCTGCCTCTCCTGGGTCTTTGGTGTCGCCATGGATGGTATCAAGCGACGTGGCGGTGAGAAGAAGGCGCGCAAGGGCTCTGCGCCCGTTTCTGGTGGTGAGGGTGGTGTCTCCGCCTGGGTCGGCGGCGTAGAGGATGCGTGCGAGGTCGCGGGCGCGTCTGTGGTCGATCTTATGAAGGGGATTGAAGCTGTGCTTGAGCGGGTCAAACTCGCGCGAGCGGGCCTCGATCTGGTCAATCAAGGGACCGTCATCAATGAGCAAGAAGCCTTGCTTGGGCAGGAATTGTAAAAGAGTATCTTTGCGTGTGCCTACTACGAGTGAGTTCATGGATGGGGGAAGGTATAGCCTCGTCTCGTGCAAGGATGCCCTCGCCCATCACGAAACAGGGTACTTCCGCCCATATTATAACCCGTACCCGATTTGTTCTCCGTGCTAAAATGAGCGAATGAGCGAGAGCTCGTGATTAGACGTCAGGCCGGAAACCGTACATCGTCGTGCGGTTTCTTGCTGCCCTTCACGCTTCACGCCCGCTCTCTGGAATGGTAGATCCCTCGGCTTCACGCTTGGCTTGGCGATTTGCTTCCCTGACCTCGACAGCATGCTTTGCCCTGGCTGAACGCTGCTCCGGTGTCAGCTTCGCGGCACTGGCCTTCCCGGCACGGCTAAGGTGCTCACGGAGGGTAATCTCTTTTGGTAGTTTCATATTGGTTGGTTAGGAATCAGAAAGCCGCACGAGCGGTGCGACTGCTCTGTTAGTTATGGTAGTAGCTCGGGATTCTCGTAGATGTTGCCGATGACTGCCATGTCACTGGTATTGTGGCCAGCGATGCGCCAGTTAAAACCGCTTTCATGTGGAAAACGAACAGCAAGTTGGCCCGTCTTGTCCCACTCAACCGGACCTCGGCGGGAGAGGAACTCAATCACATCCCCCTCATATATCTCGTTCCCGTTCTTATCGAGTAGGCCGGTGAATTGCATGAAGGTAAATTCGTCGCTCTCAAGGATGCGGAAGCCTCGCTTGTGGCAATCTAAATAGCTCTGTGCAACCATTTTGGCGTTAGCGCTGTCCCACGCCCTGAATTTTATTACTCGGTTCATTTTATTATCGAGGCTGGTTAGCGTCCCCGCTGGTACCCCCAAAAAGGGGCACTGCGGAGGTACTAGAAGCCAATGACCGAGCAGAGGATAAAGAGAACGGTACAGAAGGCGAGCAGGAAAGCGAAGGTGATTAAATCTTTCATACGTTAGTTGAGTTATTCAGCTCTGATTAGCTGATACTCTTATCTTACACGTAAGATAATTATTATGCAAGGAAGGGTGGGGATAGTGAGAAACGGTGTTCTATATACGTTCCTCTGGTATATGAGCACCATTCTAGGGATTTGCCGGCAGGAAAAATGAAATTGAAAAAGCATTTTCGCTTTTCATTTTTGCAAATCGAAAAACATTTTGCGCGCGGGAAATCTGAAAAAGTTTCGTGGAATTTTCTCCCTCGGTTCGAAGTGTCGAGCGGAGCCGAGCGGCGGCGCGAACCGCGAGTATTTGTACGGAGAATTTTCGCGAGAAAAAATCGGCGGGCGTCTTTGGACAGGGTGGGCGGGCAGGTTTCTCAAGGACATTGTAAAGGACATGTATCGTCAGGAAATGTCCGCCCACTGTTCGTCTGTGGTCAGCGTAGCGCCACGACCTCCCACGCTTTAGGACAGCCTTGTGCTGGCCGGCCTCGCCGCACGTAGGACGTAATTTTATGGAGGACGAAGGAGGAAGGTAAAGTGTGGGAGGTCGTGGCGGTAGCCCGGACGAACAGTGGTGCGGAATCAGTGTGTTCCAGCGTCTAGCGCGGGCATACAGGATAGCTGGGCGTATGCCCTGATTGTATGGTGATATCTACGTCTCAAGCGAGACGGTGCCGACGTATCCACGAGACTCATGCACAGGCTGATTTGTGGTGAGGCTCCACCTAATCCGTCGCTGCCCCTCCGGGAAATAGACGAGAAGGGCTACCTGCTTCGAACTGTGCTCCACCACCTTAGTGGGGATGCGCACGGCACTCGTACCAGTACCGTATACCCAGAAGAGACGTTTGCCGATCGGAAGTGCTTTTAGTTCGTCTGCCGTCATAGAATGGTCCAGAAAAAGGCCGACGGTTTCCCGCCGGCCTGTGTCATCACTTCGCCTTGTAGCCGCCGCCATCGACGCCCCCAATTAGGCCGTCCTTCTTGAGCGCCGAGAGTGCATTGCTGACGCTCTGCTCGGCGGACTTGTCGCCCTTGGCATTCATCTTTTCGAGTATCTCGGCGCGGCCGATACCAGGCTTTGCCTTGATGAAGCCGAGTACCTCAACGCGAATACCGGTGCGGCGCGTACCAGTTGGCGCCGGGGTACCATCGTGCGGGGTGAGCTTGTAGTGGAAGCCGAGCTCGGAAAGGGCGGCGAGGCCCTTGTTGGCGATCTCCATCGCTTCCTTCTTGGCGGTTTCGAGGAGCGCAGCTTTCTGCTCATCGAGTTTACGAATCTGATCCATTACTGACATTTGAAATCTCCTGCTGGGGAACGCCCACTAACAGAGTAGCAGGTATAAAAAAAGTACCCGGTGAGTTTCCCCACCGGGTATAGATTAGCTCCAGTCAGGAGCGTGTGGCGTCCCTTGCAGCGACCTTATCGGCAATCCAATCGCGTATCTCACTTTCCAACCAAGCAACCCTGCCAACCGACAAACGTACCCGTTTGGGAAACAGTCCTTCGGCCTCCAGACGTGCTATGTGGGCATTAGAATAAACGACTAAACTACGTACCTCGATCTTGCTAATGAGCCTGTCCATCGCGGCCTCCTGTTAAGGAGACTCGCGAGCCTCGGTTGAACCTAGGCCAAGCAGCTTTATCATGAATGCTTCGTACTTTGCGAGAGCTTCCCGTTTCTCGTCAAGGCGGTCGTACCGATCGTATATCTCGTCCAGCGTTTCCGGTGCGTGGTTGATGAGCACCTCCGCGATCTCACGCGGAACTTTGAGACGGGCCATGTTTGAGCGAAAGGTGCGGCGGATGTCCCGGAGTTGCCAACCGCTTGTATCAGTCTCGGCTTTTACCTCGCGTGCTAGGCGCGGTAATCCCCAGGTTGTTAGACTCCGCTCGTTCGTGTGCCGGCCCTGGAAAAAGTAGGGTCCAGCGTCGGGGCGACTGTCGAGAATAGACTGTGCCAAGGGGAGCAGGGGTATTGCGTGGTCCCGGCCGTTCTTGGTGAACTCGCCGGGGATGGTGAGCACCCCTTCAACGACCCATTCTCGGCGTATGACGGCCGTTTCCTCGTTTCGAGTACCCCAGAGCACCATAAGCTGGAAAACCTGCCTAGAGCCCATTTCTGAGGCGTACCAGACGGCCTTTAGCTCCTCGTCGGTGAGGGTACGCGTGCCCTTCTTGTCTTTGCTCGGTGGCTCGTAGCCCTCCATCGGGGAGTGCTTGATCCACTTACGCGGCGGCCGGGTACACCACTTGAGAAATGTACGAGCGGCACGGTACGCGTGAAGCTGTGCCGAGGGGGTCTTCTTGAGCTTGTCGAGCACGGCGCTGATATCCGTGTCGTCGATGTCGGCTAGTTGGCGCTTGTCGAGCCCTTTGAAGTGATTTTTGAGTTTCAGCTTCACGAGGTGCGGCCAGCGGGATTTGCTGCCCTTGTAGTTCTCGGTGAGGAACTCGTCGCGGGCCTGCTCCCACGTTTTCGAGATGCCCTTTGCCTCGGGTGTGGCGGACAGAAGCTTCTTCGCTTCGGTCCTGGCATCGGCAAGGGAAAGGTCGGGGTATCTGCCAATGGTGACGAGCTCGCGGTTCCTCCCGCGCATCACCACCCACGTTTTCGTCCTGATCCCGCACCGCACGCCGAAACCGGGCGTCTTCGTATCAAAGAACTTTTCATTTTTGGATGAGCCCTTGAGGGCACGGACAGCTATGTCCGTCAAAAGCATTGTCGGCATATTTCTGTCTCCGATCTGTCTCTAGTATGCACCGGTTAGGGGTGCGTAGCTATGAGAAGACATGGGGAGAGAAACGGCTGAAATCTGCGGGTTTAGCGGCTCGGACGGTTGGCATGAGAAGCTATGAAAAGCTGAAAAAACAGCTTGGGAAGCTTCTGCTCTGCCATTGAGCTACACCCGCGGCACCGATGTCACTCGGCTGTTCGAGAACCGCCTTGGCTTCGCCCGGCCGATGCTCGATCCGCCCGCCCACTCGCATATTCCGCCCGCGTCGGTCAACGACCAGACGCGGCGGCGATCATTGCCGAGGGAACAGCGCCTTCAGCGCGTGGAGGTCGCGGTTGATCCATTTCGCATCGGCGGAGAATTTCTCGTCGCTCATGCCGGGCTGGCGGTACAGCGTCAGCATCACCTCTGCGCCATCGCCATTCTGTACGACGCGCAAGGGGATATGGATTTCGTCCCCGCTGCCGGCACTCACGAAATGGTCCATCACCCCGTAATCGTTGTGCGGCGTGAAGCGGATGCGGATCGGCCCTTCCGGCCCGTCGGCGAGCCATTCCGTGCCGCTCGCGCGCAGATCGGATTCGGCCAGCCCCGATGCCCATTTCGCGAAATAGTCGGGGCGCCAGATCTCCTCGTACAGCGCCCGCCAGTCGCGATCGATCGAAACGCTATAGGTGCGTGCCGCCAGCATCGCGCTTTCCTCCGGTTGGTCAGGCGGTGAGCCCTAGAAGCGCTTGGCCACGGTGTCACCCTTCACCGCATTCAGCGCTTGACGGCGCGCGCTCGCGGCCGGATGCGCTAAGGACAATCCTCCTCCTGCCGGGACTTCCATGCTCAACATCCAGGCTCTGAACGCGATCGGCGAGGTTCGGCCGGGCGACGATCTTGCCGCATTGCTGGCCGCCGCGTTGCGCGCCGCGGGCGCCGATCTGCAAGCATTCGATATCCTCGTGGTGACCCAGAAGATCGTATCCAAGGCGGAAGGGCGTTTTGTCGATCTCGCCGGCGTCGCCCCTGGCGCGGAGGCGAGGCGCCTGGCCGAGGTCACCCGCAAGGATCCCCGGCTGGTCGAGCTCGTCCTCGCCGAATCGAGCGCGGTGATCCGCTCCGTGCCCCATGTGCTGATCACCCGGCATCGCTCCGGCCATGTGATGGCCAATGCCGGGATCGACCAGTCGAACATCGGCTCGGCCGGCGGCGATCTCGCTTTGCTGCTGCCCGTGGATGCCGATGCCTCGGCGCGGCGCCTGCGCGAGGCGCTCGAGAGCCTGTGGCCGGCCGGGTTCGGCGTGCTCGTCTCGGACAGCTTCGGGCGCCCCTGGCGCTACGGCGTGACCAATGTCGCGATCGGCGCGAGCGGCTTTCCCGCGCTGATCGACCGGCGGGGCACGCGCGACCGGGACGGCCGCGTGCTGGAGGTCACCCAGGTCGCGCTCGGCGACATGGCGGCGAGCGCCGCCGGTCTGGTCACCGGCGAAGGCGCGGAAGGAGTGCCGGCCGCGTTGATCCGAGGCCTCTCCTGGGATGTGACTGCCAACCCGGCGAGCGCGCTGATACGCCCCGTGACGGAGGACCTGTTCCGATGAGCCGCGTCGTCGTGCTCACTGGCGGCGTGGGCGGTGCCAAGCTAGCGCTGGGGCTGACGGCATTGCTTGGCGGCGACCGGATCACCGCGATCGTCAACACCGGCGACGATTTCAGCCATCTAGGCCTCGCCATATCGCCCGATATCGACACCCTGCTCTACACCCTCTCGGGCAAATCGGACGAGGTGAAAGGCTGGGGTCGTGCCGGCGAGAGCTGGAGCTTCATGGACGCGCTCCGCTCGCTCGCCGGCGAGGACTGGTTTCAGCTCGGCGATGGCGATCTCGCGCTCCATGTTCTGCGGACCGCGGCGCGGGCGCGGGGCGACAGCCTGTCCGCGGTCACCGCGGCTTTCGCCAAAGCGTGGCGGGTCGAGGCGACGATGCTGCCGATGACCGACGATCCGATCGCAACGATGATCGACACCGACGAGGGGCTGCTGCCCTTCCAGACCTATTTCGTCGCCCGCCGCTGCGAGCCCCGCGTCCGCGGGATCCGCTTTGACGGCGCCGCGGCGGCAAGGCCGGCGCCCGGCGTGCTGGAGGCCCTGGCCGATCCAGCCGTCACGGCGATCGTGATCGCGCCGTCCAACCCCTGGCTCAGCGTCGATCCGATCCTCGCGGTGCCGGGAATCCGCGAGGCCCTGCGGGCGGCGACCGCCCCGGTGGTCGCGCTCTCCCCGATACGCAACGGCGAGGCATTCAAGGGTCCGACCGCCAAGATCATGGGCGAGCTTGGTCTGACGGTCGATAGCGCCACGATCGCGGCGCATTATAGCGATTTTCTCGACGGGATGATCGTCGACAGCGCGGACGATCTGGCAGTGGAGGGGCTCACCGTCGCCCGGACCGATATCGCGATGCCGACGCTTGCGCGGAAGAAGGAATTGGCCGCCGAGGTGTTGGCGATGGCTTCGCGGCTTCGCGCCTGATCGTCCTGTCGGACTTGTTCCGACATGCATCGTCCGGCGCGTATACCGGTGTTTGGGTTCGCGGCGCCCGGGGCCCCGGAACAAGTCCGCGGACGGAGCTGTGACCGGGTCGCGCTCGATCCGGAATTCCCGATCAGTCCTCGTGATAGACCCGCGCGCTACGCTCCGCGATCGATGCATATTGCGCCGGCGTGTCGACGTCGCGCATCAGCCCCGGCCGCCGCACGATCGCGAACGGCGTCTTCGTCTCACGCGCGGCGTCGAGATGCCGCCACAGACTGTCCTGCCCGTGCCGATAGGGCAGCGCGTTCGGCACCATCAGCAGCGCGTTCGATCCGCTGCCCTTTTCGTCCGGCGCGATCACCAGATTGTCGCCGGTGAACTCGCTTATCATCGACCTTATGTCCTGCGGCGCGAGATCGGGCAGGTCGACGAACAGCGAGAGTACGCCTGCCGCCCCGCGCTCGCCTGCGAATTTCGCGCCGATCGCCAGCGCGTCGTTGAGATCGCCCTCATCAGGCTCATACAGCCCCCGCGCACCCGCCCGCCGCGCGACCGCGAGCGCCGTCTCATCACGCGACACCACGACGACATTGCCGGCCGGCAGCACCGCCAGTGCGGTGCCCAGCACATGATCGAGAAAGGCGCGATTGGTCGTCGCGCGCGCGTCGCCGATCAGCCCGAGACGCGACTTGCCCTCGTCGAACGGCTTGACCGGGATCACCGCCCAGATTGCCGCGTTGGCATGCCGCGTCATCGTCAGCGTCCCGTGAAGCTGGGCGGCCGGCGTTCGCCAAACGCCGTCACCGCCTCGTCATGGTCGTCGGTCGCGTGCGCCAGCGCCTGCATCGCGGCGGACATGTCCAGAATCGCGCCCAGGCTCGATTCCTGCGCCTGCCGGATCAGCCGCTTGGCCATGCGCACCGCGTGCGGCGGGTTGTCGGCAATCTGGCGCGCGATCGTCCGTGCCGTGTCCATCAATTGATCCGCCGGCACCACGCGCGAGACGAGCCCGCAGGCCAACGCCTCGTTGGCGTCGATCACCGCTCCCGTCAGCGTCATCTCGGTCGCCTTGGAAACCCCGACGATCCGCTGCAGCAACCACGCCCCGCCATCGCCCGGCACGATGCCGATCTTGACGAAGCTCTCGGCGAACTTGGCGTTCTCGGAGGCGATGCGGATGTCGCACATGCAGGTCAGGTCGCATCCCGCCCCGATCGCCGGGCCGTTGACCGCAGCGATCACCGGCACCTCGAGCGCCTGGAACAGCAAGGGGAGGCGCTGGATTCCGGTGCGGTAGTTGCGCCGCGTCTGCGCCGGCAAGGCATCGCGCAGCCCACCGCCCGCCGCCATCTTCTTGATGTCGCCGCCCGAGGAGAAGGCGCTGCCCGCGCCGGTCAGGATCACCGCGCGCACGCCGATATCGGCATCCGCCTCCTGCAAGGCCGTCACCAGCGCCTCGATCATGTCGAGCTCGGAAATCGGGTTGCGCTTGTCCGGGCGGTTGAGCGTCAGCGTCAGGACGCCGTCGTCCAGCTCGGCCAGGACAGGGGGCATGAAGCTGTCCTCAGCCATGGTCGCGCACATAATCACCGCGGATGCGGGCGAAGTCGCGGATGAAATCGATCTGCCCCGCGAGGTCCACATCGGGGAAACGCGCATGGACATGAGTGACGCCGATCGACCGGAGATAGTCGATCTCGCTCTTCACCTGGTCATCGGACTTGCCGTCGGGATACAGGCCCAGCTCCAGCATCAGCGATGCCGGATCGCGCCCGTTCGCAATCATGGCCTCGCGCACGAAGGCGAGCGCGGCGAGCGCGTCGTCGGCCAGCTTCCCCGTCGCGTCGTCGATCTTGAACAGTGGCATGAAGCCGTCGGCATATTTCGCCACGCGCTCCAGCACCTTGGGCGGTGGCACCGGCGCTGCGGTGCGGCCGGCGCCCATGAAGATCGGGATCGGCTGCTGGATCGGCAGCGGATTGACGTTCACGTCGTGCATGACGTGCCACTTGCCCTCGAAGCTCACCTCGGGCTGCGTCCACAGCGCGCGCAGAATATCGATCTGTTCCTCGATCCGCGGCGCCCGGTCCTTGAAGCCCGCGCCCATCGCCTCGAACTCGACCGAGTTATAGCCGATGCCGACCCCCAGGATCAGCCGCCCGCCGCACATGATGTCGACTTGCGCAGCCTGCTTGGCGACCAGAGCGGTCTGACGCTGCGGCAGGCCGAGCACGCCGGTGATGAAGCCGAGCTGCTCGGTCATCGCCGAGAGATGCGCCATCAACGTGAAGACCTCGAGGAACTCGCTCTTGTGCGTATAAGGCGTCTTCTCGATCTCGGGATGCTTCTCGGCGACATATCCGACGACATGGTCGAGCAGCCGCAGATAATCGTAACCGAGCTTGTCCGCTTCCTTGGCGAACGGGATCATCGCCTTCAGCCCGTCCCCGTTGGTGAAGGCGTTGCCGTTGACGGTGAATTTGAGCGTTCCCAATTGCCTCTCCTCGGAGCCTGTGCCGGCCCGCTTGTGTGTCGGATCCGGTGTTAGACGGCGGTGAGCCGAATGCCCGCGCCGGGGCTTTTATATTTGCGGTTGATCGCGATCAGCAGCGAGGTCAGCGCCTCGGCCGCGGCCGAATTGGCGATCCCGCCGGCATGAAAGCCGCGCATCCCGATCGCCTCGATCAGGCCGACCACCGTATCGCATGCCTCGGCATCGTCGCCGCAGACCAGCACGTCGCACTCGATCGGATGCTCGAAATCATGGAGGTGCGCATGGCTGACATTCTGGAACGCCGAGACGACCTTCACGTCGGGCAACTTCGCCTGGAGAGCCGCCACCGCCGAGCCGCCTTCGGGCAACTGCACCTTGCTCACCTTGGGCGGCATCAGCGGTACGGTCGCGTCGATCAGGATCTTGCCCGCGAGCAGGTCGGCCAGGTCGAGCGCGGTCGCCTGCTGCCCGGCATAGGGCACGGCGAGGATGACGATATCGCCCGCCGCCGCTGCGGTGCGATTATCCGCGCCGGTGATGCTGCCCCCGTCGACATGCGCGTTGAGGGCGGTCGCGCCTGCCTCCGCCTTGGCGGCGTCGCGCGATCCGATCACGACCTTGTAGCCGGCATGGGCGAAACGCGCGGCGAGGCCACCGCCTTCCTGGCCGGTGCCGCCGATCACGGCGATGCTGGGAAGGTCAGTCATGTCAGGCAATTCCTGTCGCAAAAGCGGGCTGCCGGCTGAGGACCAGCGGCGCGAGGGGGGCGGCATCATAGGACCGGCGTTGCTGGCCCGAATCGGGGATGCCGTAGAGGGTGCTGCGCTGGCGCGGCGTGCGGCCCGTCGCCGCGGCGATCGCCTCGATATCGGCCGGCGGAAGTTCCTGCCCATGATCGGCGCCGGCGGCACGCGAGATGCTCTCGTTCATCAGCGTGCCGCCGAGATCGTTGACACCGGCCGCCAGCGCCCGCGCGACGCCCTCGCGCCCGAGCTTGGTCCAGCTCGCCTGGATATTGGGGATCAGCGGCCCGAGCACGAGCCGTGCCACCGCATGCATCAGCAGCGTCTCACGGAAGGTCGGCCCCTTGCGCGTCAGCCCCTTCAGGAACATCGGCGCCTCGGCATGGACGAAAGGCAGCGGCACGAACTCGGTGAAGCCGCCGGTTTCTTCCTGCAGGTCCCGGATCGCAAGCAGATGCTCGGCGACGTCTTCATGGGTTTCGACGTGGCCGAACATGATCGTGGCGGTGGTGCGCAGCCCGACGCGGTGCGCCGCGCCGATGATACGCAACCATTCCCCGGTGGTCAGCTTGTCCGGGCAGATCTGCGCGCGCACCCGGTCGGTCAGGATCTCCGCCGCGGTGCCGGGCAACGATCCTAGGCCCGCATCGCGCAGCATCGCGAGATAGTCGGATTCCGCCATCTCCAGCGTGCTCGCGCCGTGATGCACCTCGAGCGGCGAGAAGGCATGGACATGGATGCGCGGCGCCGCTTCCTTGGCGGTGGCGAGGATGGCGAGATAATCGCGGCCTGTGAAGCGCGGATGGATGCCGCCCTGCATGCACACTTCGGTTGCACCGCGCTTCCATGCCTCGGCGGTGCGGCGGCCGATCTCCTCGAGCGGCAGGTCGTATGGCTTGCCGCGGAGATGTTCGTGCGTCTTGCCCTTGGAAAAGGCGCAGAAGCCACAGCGATAGGCGCAGATATTGGTGTAGTTGATGTTGCGGTTGACGACATAGGTCACATCGCCGCCAGCCTGGAGGATTCGGGCTTCGTCCGCCGCAGCGAGCACCGCCTCGAACGCACCGCCGCGGGCCTGGAGCAACGTCGCGATCCCTGAAACGTCGATCCGCTCGCCAGTGCTGGCCCGCGCGATCAGCGCGTCGATTCGTGGCGCGGCGAAGGTCAGCGCGGGTGCGTAACGCGGCACGTCGAGTGCGGCGTTGCCGGGGAACCAACTATCCTGCCTGAGCAGTCCTGCCCCGTCGGAGACGCGCCGGAGCACCGGCGCCACCGCCGGGTCGATCCACCGCGCCGTATCGGCTGCCCAGGCCGGATAGACCGGCGTGCGGGCCGCGAGATCGAGCCCCGCGCGCGCCGTCGCGATCCGCAGCCGCTCCACCGTCGGCCAGGCGGCTTCGGGATTCACGTGATCGGGCGTAATCGGGGAGATGCCGCCCCAGTCGTTGATGCCGGCATCCAGCAAGTCGCCGAAGCGGTCGAAGCTGAGATTGGGTGGCACCTGCAGGCTGATCTCGCGCGGCAGGATCAGCCGCGCGACCGCGGCGGTCCAGAGCAGATCGTCGAAGTCCGGCGCGGCATGCGCCGCCATCTTCGTGCCGGGCTTGGGCAGGAAGTTCTGGACGATCACTTCCTGGATATGGCCATGGCGCGCGTGCAATTCGCGGATCGCGAGTAGCGAGGCGATCCGCTCGGCCCGGGTCTCGCCGATGCCGATCAGGATGCCCGTTGTGAAGGGCACGGCGAGCGCACCCGCGGCGTCGATCATCGCCAGCCGCCGCGCGGGCGTCTTGCCCGGCGAGCCGAAATGCGCCTGCCCGCGCTCGCTCAGCCGATCGGACACAGTCTCGAGCATCATGCCCTGCGATCCGGAAACGCGGCGGAACGCGGCAATATCTTCCTCGGGCATGACGCCGGCATTGATATGCGCGACGAGGCCGAACTCGCGCTGCACCATCTCGGCCATCGCCGCGCAATAGGCGTTGGTGCTGGCATAACCGAGCTCCGCCAGCTCCGCACGGGCGACGGCGTACCGCTCCTCGGGCGCCTCGCCGAGCGTGAACAGCGCCTCGCCGCAACCTACCGCCTGGCCGTCGCGCGCGATCGTCCGCACCTCGTCCGGCGTCAGATAGGCCCGTTGCCCAGGGCGCGGCACAATGGCGAAGCTGCAATAATGGCAGACGTCGCGGCACAGCTTGGTCAGCGGGATGAAGACCTTGGGGGAATAGGTGACGATCCGGCCGTGCGCCGCCCGCGCCCGCGTGGTCGCCGCCGCCATCAGCGCCTCTAGCGGCTGCGCGT
>NZ_JAQGLC010000247.1 GCF_028293085.1 Sphingomonas bacterium | reverse complement strand
TAGCAATCAAGGCCCTCTCCCCTCCGGGGAGAGGGTTGGGAGAGGGGCAGTGCGGAGAGGGTTGTGAGTCACACTCCCCCTCTCTCCGGTCCGCTCCCCGGAGGGGCGAGGGAGTAAGAAGAATGGCCGTACTCAACGACGAACAGACGATGCTGCGCGATATGGCGCGCGAATGGGCGGACAATGAGGCGCCGGTGGGCGCCTTCCGCAAGATGCGCGATGCAGCGCCGGCGGAAGGCTATGATCCCGCCGCCTGGGCCGAAATGGGGCAGATGGGCTGGGCGGGGATCGTCGTGCCCGAGGCCTTTGGCGGCTCCGAATTCGGCTATCTCTCGCTTGGCCTGGTGCTCGAGCAGCTCGGCCGCAATCTCGCGGCCTCGCCGCTCGCGTCGACCGCCGCCGCGACGACCGCGATCGTGCTGGGCGGATCGGATGCGGCCAAGACCGAATGGCTGCCGAAGATCGCTGCGGGCGAGGTTGTCGCCACCCTGGCCGTGGACGAAGGGCCGCATCATGACCCGTCGAAGATCGCGACCAGCGTTTCCGGCGGTCGGCTGAGCGGCGCCAAGGAATTCGTTGCCGAGGGTGACAGCGCCGCCTTGTTCGTCGTGGCTGCAGCCGATGGGCTGTATCTCGTTTCGGGTGACCAGGGCGTCTCGCGCTCGCCGCGGCACATGGCGGATTCGCGCAGCCATGCGCGGGTGACCTTCGACGGTGCGAAGGCGGAGAAGCTCGGCGGAACCGACCTTACCGCCAAGGTGATCGATCGCGCCACGGCTGCCCTGTGCGCGGAGATGCTCGGCATGGCCGAACAGGCGTTCGCCACGACCAACGATTACCTCAAGACACGCGTCCAGTTCGGCCAGCAGCTGTCGTCTTTCCAGGCGCTTCAGCACCGCATGGCGAAGATGTTCACCGAACTCGAGCTGATGCGTTCAGCGGTCGAGGGCGCGCTGGAGGCGATCGACGCGAACCGGTCGGACGTCGACCAGGCGGTGAGCCTCGCCAAGGCGATCGCGAGCGACACGCTCCATCTCGTCAGCCGCGAGATGATCCAGCTCCATGGCGGCATCGGCATGACCGACGAGCATGACGCGGGCCTCTACATCAAGCGCGCCTATGTGCTGGAGACGATGTGGGGCAACGCCGCCTATCACCGCGAGCGCTTCGCGCGGCTCAACGGCTACTGATCCTGCAGAGCTGGACGCGAAAAAGGCGTCGCCCCGATCGGGGCGGCGCCTTTTTCACGCGCGCGAAGGGCGGGCAGATATAGCCATTTCGAATATTGGTTCTGGCCGGTTCGGCTCCTTGACCCCGGTGCATTTCGGCAACACTCGGAAACGGGTACTGTTTCGAAACGACTCTTTCACTTGACGTAACGTCAATCTCCGTATCAATTCGAGTGTGCGGTACGGAGCAGGGCAAGGCTCCGGCCAAAGGGGAGAGAGAGATGCTCAGGAAGCAGTATTTGTCGGCGTGCGCCTTTTCGGCCCTCGCGCTCGGTCTCGCGACACCTTCATTCGCGCAAAGCGCACCAGCGGCGGACCAGGAGGACGCCGGCCAGACCACGCCCGACATTGTCGTCACCGGATCGCTGATCAAAGGCACGCCCGAGGATGCGGCGCTGCCGGTCGACGTGATCTCCTCCGAAGAGCTGACCAAGCAGGGCAGCCCGTCCGCGGTCGAGATGCTGAAGGCGCTGCCGACCTCGAACGGCGTGCTCGGCGATTCCAACCAGTTCGATAGCCGCTCGCAGGGTGCCGAAGGCATCGCCACGGTCAACCTTCGCGGCCTCGGCCCGCAGCGCACCCTGGTGCTGCTCAACAACAAGCGTCTCGTGGCGGCCGGCAACGGCATCCCTTCGGTCGACATCAACATGATCCCGCAGGCCGCGATCGGCCGGATCGAGGTCCTGAAGGACGGCGCCGCGGCGACCTATGGCTCGGATGCGGTCGCGGGCGTGGTCAACTTCATCACCAAGACCGACCAGAAAGGCTTTCTGGTCAGCGGCAACTACAAGTTCATCGACGGCAGCGTCGGCGATTACGACATTTCGGCGAGCTTCGGCCATCAGGGCGACGGCTTCCGCGTGCTGGTCGCGGCGGGCTTCCAGTCGCGCGGCGAATTGCTCGCGCGCGACCGCGATTTCGCGGTCCGCACCTTTGCCGAAAATCCCGAGGGCGGCTGGACCGGCGGCGGCAATCCCGCCAGCTTCGTCGCGCTGAACGCCGTCGGCGCCGCGGTCACCAATCCGATGCCGGATCTGAGCTGCACGGCGCTGGGCGGCGTCGTCACCGCGCAGAACCGCTGCGCGACGCAGTACAGCGTCTATGACGCGCTGGTCGATACCGAGCGCCGCGGCCAGGCCTATGTCGAGCTGGGGGTCGATGTCGCGCCCGATATCGAACTCGAGGTAACCGCGCTGTTCGGCCGGTCGACGGTGCCGCATTACCGCACCTCGCCTTCCTATCTGCTGACCCAGGCGCCCTCGTCGGCGGCGGGCATCACCCAGAGCGGCTTCTTCGTGCCGGCGAACAATCCCGGCCTGGTCCAGTACAAGCTGCAGAACCCCACCCAGATCCCGGCGGGCATCGGCGTGCTGTTCCCGACCCTGCTCTACCGGCCGTTCCTGACCGGCGGCAATCCGATGTTCGCCGGCGACGAGAATGATCCCGGCGCCTCGATCGGCATGCGCAAATCGGAATCGGAACGCTTCACCGCGACGCTGTCGGGCAAGCTGACCGACGCGCTCGATTTCAACATCAACGCGACCTATCATCATTATTATCGCTATATCGACGGCTATGACTCGTTCGGCGATCGCGTCCAGCTAGCGCTGCGCGGCCTGGGCGGCCCGAATTGCACGGGGACGACGCCCGGGGCGAATGGCTGCCTGTGGCTCAATCCGTTCGGCAACGCCGTCCAGCAGAATCTGGCGACGGGCGCGAACAATCCCGGCTATACCGCCAGCGTCGCGAACAGCGCCGAACTCGCGCGCTGGTTCTTCGTCAAGTCGTTGAGCCAGACCGATACGTCGCTGTTCGTCGCCGAGGCGAGCATCAGCGGGCGGACCGGGCTGACCTTGCCGGGCGGCGACGTCCAGTTCGGCATCGGCGCGCAATATCGCCGTGACACGTACAGCGTGAATTACGGCAACAACAACAACCTCGCCTCCAATCCGTGCCGCGAGACCCCGGTGACGGGCGGCGGCCTGCCGTGCCGGCCCAACCAGACCACCCCGACGGTCAATCCGCCAGCCACCGGCGCGCTCGCATTCCTCGGCACCAACGCCAATGCCAGCGCATCGGGGGACGTGATCGCAACCTATGGCGAACTTCAGGTGCCGATCCTCGACATCCTCAACCTGCAGCTCGCCGCACGCTATGAAGATTATGGCGGCGGCGTGGGATCGACCTTCGATCCGCAGGCGCGCGTCAGGCTTCAGGCGACACCGTGGCTCGCCTTCCGTGGCGGCATCGGCACTACCTTCCGTGGGCCGCGCAACGAGAATCTCGTCAACGGTTCCGTCACCTCGCTGCAGCTGATCGGTACGAGCTTCCGCCCGGTCGACGTGTTCGGCAACACCGCGCTGAAGCCCGAATCCTCGCGCAACATCTCGGGCGGCGTGCTGCTCAACTTCGGCGGCTTTACCGCCAGCGTCGATTACTTCAATTATAAGCTGACGGACTCAATCCTGTTCGAGCCGGTGGCCGGCATCGTCAACACGCTGTTCGCCAACGCCGCGAACTGCGCCGATCCGGCTTATGCGAACCTGCGCAAGCGCTTCCAGTTCAACGACGGCAACGGCGTGGCGGGGGCGGGCACCTGCGCGATCGCCAATATCTCGCGGCTGCGGACCCAGATCATCAACGGATCGGGCATCAAGAACAGCGGGCTCGATTTCGCCGCCAATTACCGCACCGATCTCGGCGGCGCGCGCTTCGGCGCGGGCGTGACCGCGACCTACACGATCGAGTACAAGAGCGAGGACCAGGTGGTCGAGGGCGTCGTCGTGCAGAAGGCGTTCGACGCTTCCGGCAAGCTCAACTTCCAGACGACCGCCTATCCGGTGCCGAAATGGAAGGGCCAGGCCTATATCGATCTCGGCGCGGGCATTTTCGACGCCCGGCTGACCGGCACCTATATCGATGCCTATCATGACCAGCGTGCGGACACGAACTCCGGACCGTTCGCGCCGCGCGCCGATATCGCGGGCGCGCCGATCCTGCTGCAGGGCGCGGATATCCGCTCCTATTTCACCGCGGACTTCACCCTGCGCGTGCGTCTGCCCTGGGACACGACCGCCAACCTGACGGTGATGAATATCTTCGACCGCGATCCTTCGTTCGCGCGGCTCGATTACAATTACGATCCGTTCACCGGCAGCCCGCTCGGCCGGAACTACAAGATCGGCCTGTCGAAGAAGTTCTGATGTTTTTTTGACATCCCCTCGGCTCGCCGCCCTCTCCCTTGGGCGGCGGGCCATTTTGTTGCCGTAACCCCGAGTATCCCCGCCATGCTCCAGTCCGCCGCGATGCCCCCCCAAATCGCCGACACGCTGGCGTTGCGGCGGCGGGGCCTGACGCTCACGCTGCTGACCCTCGTCTATTTCTTCAGCTATATGGATCGGCAGATCCTCGCGATCCTGCTCGAGCTCATCAAGCATGATCTGAAGCTGTCCGACGGCCAGCTCGGCATATTGTCCGGCCTGGCCTTTGCCGTCTTCTACGCGGTGCTCGGCATCCCCGTCGCGCGGCTTGCGGACCGGACCAACCGGCGCAACATCATCGCGCTGGCACTCGCGACCTGGAGCGCGATGACCGCTCTGTGCGGCCTCGCGCAGAATTTCGTCCAGCTGCTGCTCGCGCGGATCGGCGTGGGCGTGGGCGAGGCTGGGTCCAGCCCGCCGAGCCATTCGATCATCGCGGATCTCTATCCGCCCGAGAAGCGCGCGGGCGCCATGGCGATCTATTCGCTCGGCGTCGTGCTCGGCGCGGGTGTCGGCACAATCATCGGCGGTACCTTGTCGCATCTTTACGGCTGGCGGGTCGCGATGCTGGCAATGGGCCTGCCGGGACTCGCCCTGGCGATCATCGTCCGCCTGTTCGTGATCGAGCCGCGGCGCGGCCTTTCCGACGTGCAACGTCTTGCCGAGCAGGAGCCGATGCCGAGCTTGTGGACCGGCTTCACGTCGATATGGGCGAGCGCGCCGGCGCGGCATCTGGTGGCCGCGGTGACGATCACCTCGCTGGTCGGTTATTCCCTCACCGGCTGGGGCCCGAGCTTCATGCAGCGATCGTTCGGGATCTCGGTGTTGCAGATCTCGCTCGTCATCGCGCCGGTCGCGACGATCTTCGCCGCAGTCTCGGCGATCCTGGGCGGCAAGCTCGCCGATCGCCTGTCGCGCAGCTACGGGCTCTATGCGCAGAGCCGCATGGTCGCGGTGATGAAGGCGATCGCCTTTCCGCTGGCCATGTCCTTCTATTTCACCAGCGACGTCAGGATCGGACTCGCGGCCTATTGCCTCGCGCTGCTGTTCGCCAGTTCCTATCTCGGGCCGACCTTCGCGTTGCTCCAGGGTCTGGCGCCGGTGCGGCTGCGTGCCTTGTGGGCGGCGATCACCTTGCTGGTGATCAACCTGATCGGTCTCGGCCTCGGGCCGGCCCTGGTCGGCTGGCTCAGCGACGCGTTCCGGCCGAGCGTCGGCGAGGACTCGCTTCGCTATGCATTGTTCTGCGTCGGGCTGATGACGCCCTGGGCGGTCTTTCATTACTGGCGAGCGGGAACGCTGCTCAAGCGCGGGCAGGTGACGGGGGCGGCGTAACCGCCTATCTCCGGCCGATGCCCAAGCCAAAGCGTACGCCCGGCCTTCCCACCCGCGAGCAGATCATGGATTTCATCACCTCGTCGGAAGTGCCGGCGGGCAAACGCGAGATCGCGCGCGCCTTCGGCCTGACCGCGCAGGACAAGATCGCGCTCAAGGCGCTGCTCAAGGACATGGCGGACGAGGGGCTGATCGACAGCGCCCCAGGCCGTGCCTTCCACCAGATGGGCGGGCTGCCCAAGGTGACGGTGCTGCGGATCGCCGATGTCGACGACAGCGGCAATGTGTGGGCGGTGCCCGAGCGCTGGGATTCCGATGCGCCGGCGCCGCGGCTTCGGGTGCGCGAACGCAAGCGCGGCGCGCTCGGCGTCGGCGACCGGGTGCTGGCCCGGACCGAGGAAGCGGGCAATGGCTGGATCGCGCATCCGATGAAACAGCTCGCGCGCGGCGAGGAACTGATCCTCGGCGTGCTCCACGACGAGGGCGGCAAGCTCTGGTTGCAGGGCGTCGAGAAGAAGGAGCGGCGCGAGTTTCAGGTGTCCGATGCGGGCGGCGCGAGGCCGGGCGATCTGGTGCTGGCCGAAAAGGCCGGGCGGCCGCCGCGGATCACCGCGCGGGTGACGCAGATACTGGGCGATCCGTTCGCGCCGCGCAGCTTCTCGCTGATTGCGATCCACAAGCTCGGCATTCCCGACGTCTTTTCGCCCGAGACGCTGGAGGAGGCGGTGCGCGTCGCGCAGACGCCGCTCGGAGCCATCAAGTCTGCCCCTTCCGGGGCGGGGGATCGCGAGGATCTGCGGCATTTGCCGATCGTCGCGATCGATCCGGCCGACGCGCGCGACCATGACGATGCGGTCTGGGCCGCGCCCGACGACGACCCGGCGAACGCGGGCGGGTGGAAGGCGATCGTCGCGATCGCCGATGTCAGCTTCTACGTCCGGCCCGGCTCCGAGCTCGACCGCGAGGCACGGCGTCGCGGCAACAGCGTCTATTTCCCCGACCGCGTCGTGCCGATGCTGCCCGAGGAATTGTCGGCGGATATGTGTTCGCTGAAGCAGGATGTCGATCGCGCGGCGTTGGTCTGCCATCTGCAGATCGCGACGAACGGGACGCTGAAGGGCTGGCACTTCACGCGCGCGATCGTGCGGATCGCGGCGAACATCGCCTATGAGGATGCGCAGGCCGCGATCGACGGCGTGATCGAGCATCCACTTACGGATACCGCGCTCAGGCCGCTCTGGGCCTGCTGGAAGGCGCTCTACGCGGCGCGCGAGAAGCGCGCGCCGCTCGATCTCGATCTGCCCGAACGCCGTGTCGTGCTCGACGAGAAGGGCCGCATCCTGTCGGTCGCGCCGCGCGAACGGCTCGATGCGCACAAGCTGATCGAGGATTACATGATCGCAGCCAATGTCGCGGCCGCCAAGGCGCTGGAGGCGAAAAAGGCGCCGGTGATGTACCGCGTCCATGAAGAGCCGAGCCGCGAGAAGCTGGTCGCGCTGAAGGATTATCTCAAGACCTTCGGCGTCGAGTTCGCCATGGGGCAGGTGGTGCGGCCGGCGACCTTCAACCACATCCTCGACAAGGTCGGCGACGCCGATTTCCGGCAGCAGATCATGGAACAGGTGCTGCGGACGCAGACCCAGGCCTATTATGCGCCCGAAAATCACGGGCATTTCGGACTCGCGCTGGGCAGCTATGGCCATTTCACCTCGCCGATCCGCCGCTATGCCGATCTGATCGTCCATCGCGCCCTGGTCGGCGCCTACAACCTTGGGCCCGGCGGCCTGACCGATGGTGAGGCCGCGTCGATGGAGAAGATCGGCCAGAGCATCTCGATGCTCGAACGCCGCGCGATGGAGGCCGAGCGCGACACGATCGATCGCTATGTCGCCGCTTTCCTGTCCGAGCGCGTCGGCCAGGTGGTGGATGCGCGGATCACCGGCGTCACCAATTTCGGCTTCTTCGCGACGGTCGAGGGGATCGGTGGCGACGGCCTGATGCCGGTGCGCGACATTGGCGGCGAATATTTCCGCTATGACGAGGCCGGTCGCAAGCTGATCGGCGACGACAGCGGCACCGAATATGCGAGCGGGCAGCGTTTGCAATTGCGGCTCGCCGAGGCGAACCCGGTCTCGGGGGCGCTCCGTTTCGAGATGGTCGACGGCAAGGGCGCGCGGCCCGACCGCGAGAGCAGGCCGGGGCGAGTGATCAAGCGGCGCGGCCGGCCGGCCAATATCCGGCATCAGGGACGGAAGCGGTGAGCGACTATCCCGCTGCGGCTCGGCGCGTACGCGGGCCCGTGGCGGCACATTTCCTCGCCCATCATGCGCTGTCGCCGGCGGACGCGATCGACTTCGCGCCGAAGGATCGGATCGAGCGCTGGTGGTTCGATCGCTTCCGCCGGATCGGCGCGCTGCGCGAGGTCGCGCCCGGGCGCTATTGGTTCGATCTGGTCGCCTATCACCTCGATGCCCAGGCGTTCAGCAAACGCTGGGTGCCGATCGCGATGGGTGTCTCGCTGGCGATCGCGGCGGTGGCGATGCTCTTCTATCGCGGGTGAAGCCGTGGCATGAATGCCGGGCAAGTCTTTGGAGAATCGACATGGGCGGGGCATCGGCAGGCGTAGCGGCGGCAATGGCGCGGGCGCGGCGGCGGGTCATCTCGCACTTCATGTCGCGCAATGCGGTCTCGCCGGAGAATGCGGTCGCCTTCGCGCCCGACCGGCGGATGGAGGAGAAGTTCTTCGAGCGGCTGCGGGCCAACGGCGTGCTCGTGGCCGGGAAGAACGGGACCTGGTATCTCGATGTACCCAGGTTCGATCTGTATCAGCAGAGCCGGCGCAAGCGGATCGGACTGGTGCTCGCCGGGATCGCTACCGCGCTGGCGGCGGGCGTGGGGATCGGGCTGCTGGGATAAATCTGTTCCTTCTCAAGCAAGCGTGGGAAGAATAATCAGCCCGCCCGGAACGTCAGTCCCGCCTTGGCCTCGAGCCGCTTGACCAGCACCTCGCCCATCAGCGCGCCGGGCGTCCAGATTCCGCCTTCTCCCGCGACGTCATTGATAAGGCACAAGGCCGTCTCCGCGATCATCTTGCTGGTCGAGCCATAACCCGGATCGCGGTCTCCGGTGACCACGCAGTCGACGCGCGTCCCGTCGGGCATCTCGCCGATGAAGAGGATGTCGTAATAGCCGTTCTCGCGCTCCGTCTTCGAAGGGCCTTCACCGGGCTTGGGGCCTTTGTCGCTGGCGAGCGGATTGATCTTAGCGATCGCCTCCGCCGCGGCCTTGCCGAGATCGCCGAGTCCCGCGACCATCATCTCGTCATAGACGAAGTCCGCGCCATAGGCCTCGCCGAGCAGGAAGTTGGTGCGGTGCACATTTTTGGTGTTGATCGGCGCCATGATGAAGGGCGCGACCCAGGCCTCGATCGTCCGATCATATTCGGGCAGCAGGCCTTTGGGCTGGCTCGGGCCGTGAAAGCCGGGCGTGAGTGCAAAGGGATTGATGAGCAGGCCGAGGATGGAAGGGTCGCGCGCCGCGGCGGCGAGCGTCGCCTTGAGGCTGGCCGCGGTGCCGCCCGAAAAACCGCCCTGCATTTTCCGCACGCGACACTTTACGCGGGGCACCGGCTTGCCGAACTTTGCCCTGGCGGCATCCTGCAAAGCGAGCACGCCGAGATCGAACGGGATCGAATCGAAGCCGCAGGAGAAGACGATCCGCGCGCCGGTGCGCTGCGCGGTCTCGTGATGCGCGTCGATCATGTGGCGCATCCAGGCTGGCTCGCCGCATAGATCGACATAGGCGGTGCCGGTCTCGGCACAGGCGGCGACGAGATCGCTGCCATAGAGCTGGTACGGGCCGACCGTGGTGATCACCACGGTCGTGCGCTCGCACAGCGCCTTCAACGTGGCGGGATCGTCGGAATTGGCGGTGAGGAGCGGCGTGTCCGCCGGCGCGCCGATCTCGTCGCGGACTTCCTGCAGCTTGGAGAGCGAGCGGCCGGCCATCGCCCAGCGCGGGCGGTCGGGGCCGGTATGATTGTTGACCAGATATTCGGCGACGAGCCGGCCGGTGAACCCGGTGGCGCCGTACACGATGAGATCGAAGTCGCGCATCTCTTGTCCCCTGCCGTCACCCCGGACTTGTTCCGGGGTTCACCTCTCCATGGGCGATACAGGAGTGTGCGGCACGGCGGATGCGGGAACAAGTCCGGCACCATGGATTGAGCTAGATACCGGCGCCCAGATCGAGGAAGTCGCCCGCGCTCAATTGTCGAGCCTCGGGATTGGCGAGCTGCCCGACGAGCCGGTCGACCTGGACCGCGATTTCCGGGACGGCGGTGATCTCCCACCATTGCGGGCAGGTGAGCGCGCCGAGCGCGAACAGCCAGGTCGAGGCGCGGCGATCCATATCGAGCAGCGCGCAATTCTCGGTTTCGAGCCCGAGGCCGAGCGCGTCGGGCAGGGCCAGGCCCTGATCGCGAAGATCGGCGAGGAGCGGGATGGCGATGTTGCCGGCGTCGCGGCGCGGGCCGGTGCAGTTGACGACGCGGGCGGCGGTGAAGCGGCGCTCGGCACTACCGCGGGGCGCGAGGGTGATGTCGACCCCATCGTCCGTCAGGCGATAGCTGCGCAATCGTGCCGCCAGGATATCGAGCCTGCCGCTTTCGGCTTGGGCGTGGAGCGCGTCATTGATTCGCGGCGCCATGCGATGGCGATGAACGTCCCAGCGGGTCCGGAGATGGCGTAGGAACTGGCGCTTCTCGCGCGACGACCAGCTGCTCCAGACGGCGGGGATTGCCGGGCGGGCAGCGTCGAACACGCGCTGCCACGGCACGCCCTGCGCTTGTGCCGCGGCGACCTGATCGCGGATGAGCCGGGTGAGCGCGCGGGGCGAAGCAGGAATTGCCGCTTCGAGAAAGGCTGGCCAGGCGCCGCCCGCGGCATGGACCTGTGGGAGCAGGCCGCGCCGCGAGGTGGCGAGGATCGGGCCGCGATGGCCGGCGGCGGTAAGCTTCAACACGATGTCGACCGTGGTCAGCCCGGTGCCGAGCAGCATCAGCGGATCGTCGGGTTGCAGGCCATCGAACGCGTCGGGCGCCCAGGGATCGGGAACGAAGCCGGGCGTGTCGTAGAACCATTGATCCGGCCCGCCCGGCGCGCGCGGGGCGAGGTTGCCGGTGGCGAGGACGATCGCATCGGCGGCGATCTCGCGGCCGTCGCTGAGGCGCACGGCACGGTCCGGGCGGGCGAGGATTCGCACCGCCTCGCCGCGGACCAGCGAGAGGCCCGGGCCGCCATCGGTGACCAAGGCCACTTCGAGCCGCTCTTCGAGATAGGCGCCGAACAACGCGCGGGGCACGAATATGCCGTGCGGGTCGCCGCCGCTTTCCTCCAGTCCGATGGACAGCGCGCCCGCGGCGTCCGGATTGGCATCGAGCCAGTCGGCGAAGCCGGGCTTCAGCCCGACCTCCATCCGGCTGACCGGCACGTTGAGCAGATGCTGCGGCGTGCAGGCGCCATAAGCGAGGCCGCGGCCGATGCGGCGGGTCGCCTCGATCACGACGATGTGGAAATCGGGGCGCGCCGCGGCCAGCTTCAACGCGAACAGCGCGCCGCTCAGGCCGCCGCCGACCACTGCGACGGTGTGCACTGACGAAGGCTCGCTCAAGGCTATGCAGCCTCGCTGAACTGCAGGCTGGCGAGCCGGGCATAGAGGCCGTTCTGGCCGATCAGGCCGCCATGCGTGCCGCTCTCGACGATCCGACCGTCGCTCATCACGATGATCCGTTCGGCCGCGCGGACGGTGGCGAGGCGGTGAGCGATGACGATCGTGGTGCGATCCTGCATCAACCGTTCGAGCGCTTCCTGCACCAGCCGCTCGCTCTCGGCGTCAAGCGCGCTGGTCGCCTCGTCGAGCAACAGGATCGGGGCGTCGCGCAGGACGGCGCGGGCAATCGCCATGCGCTGGCGCTGGCCGCCCGACAGGCGCGCGCCGCCTTCGCCCATGAAGGTGTCGAGGCCCTGGGGCAGCTTGCGCAGGAACTCGGCGGCATTCGCCACTTCGGCGGCAGCCCAGAGTTCGTCGTCGCCCGCCTCCCATCTGCCATAGCGCAGATTGTCGCGCGCCGAGGCGCCGAAGATCACGGTCTCCTGCGGCACCATCGCGATGCGCTTGCGGATTTCGGCGGGATCCGCGTCTGGCAGGGCGACGCCGTCGAGCAGGACACGCCCGGAATCGGGATCGTAGAAACGCTGGATCAGCTGGAACAGGGTGGTCTTGCCCGCGCCCGACGGGCCGACCACCGCCACCGTCTCGCCCGGCGCGACCGCCAGCGAGAAATCCGCCAGCGCCGACACTTCAGGCCGGGTCGGATAGCGGAAGGTGACATTGGCGAACTCGATCGCGCCGCGCGACGGCTCGGGCAGGGCGACGGGATTCGCCGGCGCCCGGATCTCGGGCACCTCGGCGAGCAGTTCGGCGAGGCGGCCGGCGGCGCCCGCGCCGCGCAGCAGATCGCCATACACCTCGGTCAGCGCGCCGAACGCGCCGGCGACGAGGCCGCCGGTCAGCACGAACGCGGCGATCGATCCGCCGCTGATCCGGCCCGCGGCGACATCGACCGCGCCTTCCCACAGCACCAGGGTGATCGATCCGAAGATCAGCCCGATGACGATCGCGGTCATGAACGCGCGCAGCGCGATGCGGCGCTTGGCCGCGGTGAAGGTCGCGTCGACCGCGGCGCCGAAGCGGGCGGCCTCGCGTGATTCCTGACCGAACGCCTGGACGATCTTCATCGCGCCGAGTGTCTCCGACGCGATCGAGCCGACATCCGCGACCCGGTCCTGCGAGGTGCGCGAGAAATTGCGGACGCGCCGCCCGAGCAGCATGATCGGCAGGATGATGATCGGAATGCCGAGCATCAGCATGCCCGCGAGCTTTGGAGACAAGGCGAACAGATAGATCATCCCGCCGACGCCGGTGAAGCTGTTGCGGAGCGCGACCGAGACCGTCGTTCCGACGACCTGCTCGATCAGCGTGGTGTCCGAGGTCAGCCGCGAGGAGATTTCCGACGGACGGTTCTCCTCGAAGAAGCGCGGCGCGAGGGTGAGCAGGTGGCGCTGCACCGCCGCGCGGATATCGGCGACGACGCGCTCGCCGAGCCAGGACACATAATAAAAGCGTATCGCCGTCGCAAAGGCGAGCACGACCACGATCATCAGCAGATAATGGAACGACGTCGTGACCGATCCGTCCGCGCCGGGGCCGAAGCCGCGGTCGATCACCTTCTTGAAGCCATAGGGAATGGCGATGGTCGCGGCGGAGGTGACAATCAGCGCGGAGAGCGCGGTGGCGATCTGGCGCGGGTAGCGGGACGCATGGTCCCACACCATCTTGAGATTGCCGAGCTGGCGCCGCGATTCGGCGGGTTTCGGCTCGGGCGCGGCGGGTGACGCAGGGGTTGGGTCGGCCATGCGCGGGACCTAGGACTTGTCCTTACTTCCCGCAATGGCCGTAACGGGGAACATGCCCGTGACAGGGCGCGTTGGGTCTCTTAACGGGCCATTTCCTATCCATTGCGTATGTTGCAATGCACACCTATTGCCTTGATCCAAGGCGACCGTTTTCCGATATTGGGTATCCTATGCTGTACAATGCCTATGAACTGCAGAAATCGATGCTGGCGGGGGCCAGCGCGATGGCCAATTTTGGTGCGGGTATGCTCTCCAACCCGGCCAATCCGTTCGCCTATTTCGGCGGCGGATCGATCGTCAGCTCGGCGCTGGAGGTGTTCGCCCATGCGGCAGCGCCCCGGGGCAAGCCGGCTTTCGGGCTCGATCATGTCATGGTGGACGGCGATGATATCGGTGTCACCGAGGAGATCGTGCTGCGCAAGCCGTTCGGCCAGCTCAAGCATTTCGTCCGCGACGGGGTGACGACGGGGCCGAAGCTGCTGATCGTCGCGCCGATGTCCGGCCATTACGCCACGCTGCTGCGCGGCACGGTCGAGCGGATGCTCCCGGTCGCGGACGTCTACATCACCGATTGGCGCGACGCAAAGCTGGTGCCGCTCAGCGACGGCAGTTTCGATCTCGACGACTATATCGATTATCTGATCGAGTTCATGGAGCATATCGGGCCGGGCGCACACATGCTTGCGGTCTGCCAGCCCTCGGTGCCCTGCTACGCCGCCGCCGCGCTGATGAGCGCCGACAAGAATCCCTGCCGGCCCAAGACGCTGACCATGATGGGCGGCCCGATCGACACGCGCGAGGCGCCGACCGCGGTCAACACACTCGCCACCGAGCGGCCGCACAGCTGGTTCGTGAACAACGTCATCGCGACGATCCCGGCGACCTATCCGGGCGCCGGCCGCAAGGTTTATCCCGGTTTCCTGCAGCTCAGCGGCTTCATGACGATGAACCTCGGCAACCACATGCAGTCGCATTACGAGATGTTCAAACACCTGGTGCAGGGCGACGACGACAGCGCCAACGCGACCAAGGATTTCTACGAGGAATATCGCTCGGTCTGCGACATGACCGCCGAATTCTACCTCCAGACGATCGATGTGGTGTTCCAGGCACATGCGCTGCCGATGGGGACGATGACGCATCGCGGCCGCCTGGTCGATCCCGCGGCGATCACCGACATCGGCATCCTCGCGATCGAGGGCCAGCGCGACGATATTTCGGGCCTGGGCCAGACCAAGGCCGCGCTGACGCTCGCCACCAAGCTGCCCGAAGCGAAGAAGAAATATCTGGTGGCGGATGCCGGCCATTACGGCATCTTCAACGGCAGCAAATGGCGCAACCAGATCGCGCCGGTGCTCGAGCAGTGGATGGCGGCGAACGCCTGACCGCTGCGCATCGGTCAAGGGCCGGTGCGGACCTTCTGGAACAAGCGACTGAGCCCACCCGTTCGGTCGGCACTGTTCCAGGAGAGAATCGATGCGTAGCAAAATCGCTCTGGTCGCTGCCCTTGCTCTTGCCGGGGTCGCGGTTTCGGGATGCCGTTACGGCCACCCGGGCAATGCCAGCGACCGGCATGGCCATCATCGCCACGGCGGTGACAACGACCACCCTAATCCCTGAACGGCTTTGCGCGGGATTTGAGGTCCAGCAGAATCGGTCAGGCCGCGAGGCTGGCTGCGCTCAGCTGTCGTGCAATGCCGCGGCGGCGCCCATCAACTCGAGGTCGGACCGGTTGACGATCGCGATCGGCACTTCGCCGAGTTGACGGCGAAAGGCATCCTTCGCCTCAAGCCGGTGGCGGAAGCGCGCGTCGAGCTGCGCCAGCAAGGCGCGCGGGATCGGGCCCGTCAGATAGACGCCCTCCCATGCGCCGAAAGTCATGACGAGATCGCCGATAAAGGCGCCGAGATAACTGGCGAACATCCGGACCACCGCCGTCGCGACCGGATCCCGTCCGTTCGAGCGGGTCACCTCCTCCGGGCTGCCGACGGTCTTGCCGCCTTCGGCAAGCGCGGCATAGGCGGCAACCAGCCCACTCGCGCTCAGCAGGGACTCGGCGCTCGCCTGGCCCTTGGTCCGGATATAGGCGGCGAATTTCTCCTCGTCGGCGCCATTCGGGGAGAAGGTCATGTGGCCGGCCTCGCTCGCGACAGGCGAGAGCCTCCCGTTCGACCCGGTGATCAGCGCGGCGACGCCGAGGCCGGTGCCGATGCTGACGACGACATAATTGCCGCCCGGCTGGACCAGGCGGGTCGATTGCGTGCCGACGGGCGTGAAGGCGCTCTGGTTCAACGTTGTCAACGCGAGCGCCGTTGCGGCGCATTCGTTGAGCGCGCGCGGGCGGGCGCGGAGCACCGCCTCGACACCCGACAGCGAAATGTACCAGCGGCTGCCGGTGAGGTTGATCAGGTCGCCGCGTGCCGCACCGGCCACGGCCAGCACGCTCGGCAGCACCGCGTCGCGCAAGCCGACCTCGCCGAGATAGGCGAGCAGCGCGCTGGTAAAGGTCGCATTCTCGGCGGTATGGTAGCTGCGCACGTCGCGCGGCGCGATGCCGGCCGGCCCCCCGGTCAGCGCAAATCGTACCGATTGGCGGCCGATATCGGCCACCAGCCCAACGTCATCGCCCGTCATCGGCGCCCCTCCTGTCGCCCTCCTGTAGTGGAGGATCGGCATGTGACCGGTACCATAGGGTTCAGCCGTTACCTAGATGCTAATGGCTGCCCTTGATCGCGATGGTTTCAGCAGTCCGATGAACACCGGTATGTTGGTGATCAGGTCGTGGAATTCGATGTCGTGGATATGGATTGGACCGAAATCGGCCGAAAACAGATTCAACGAGAACTTGAACGGAAAGAAGAAGAGCAGCACCCACCACGGGCTGGAGCCGGCGTCGCGCAGTCGCCGGATCGTCACCAGCAGGGCGACGATCCCGAGCACGACCATCGGCAGGATCGGGCCGCCGACCAGGAACGGAGATGGTTGCGGCCCTTGATAGGTGGCGATCGCGCGCATCAGAAGCAGGAACACGACATAGGCGCCACAATAGGCACAACAGAAGAGCCAATAGTCGCGCCGATTCGTGCGGAGCGCCGGGCGCACCCGATGCCAGAGCTCTTTCACCATGGCGTGAAATGACGCCCGCAATTGCCGACAGTCAACACCGAGAGCGGTGAGGGAGGGTGCCGCCGACACCCTCCCGACCAAGTCAGAGAACTTCGAACAGCCCGGCCGCGCCCATGCCGCCGCCGATGCACATCGTCACGACGACATGCTTCGCGCCGCGCCGCCTGCCCTCGATCAGGGCATGGCCCGTCGCGCGCGCGCCGGTCATGCCATAGGGATGGCCGATCGAGATCGCGCCGCCCGAAACGTTGAGCAGCTCGTCCGGAATGCCGAGCTTGTCGCGGCAATAAAGCACCTGCACCGCGAAAGCCTCGTTCAACTCCCACAGGCCGATATCGTCCATCTTCAGGCCGTAGCGTTCGAGCAGCTTGGGGATCGCGACGACCGGGCCGATGCCCATCTCGTCGGGCTCGGTGCCGCCCACCGCCATGCCGATATAGCGGCCCAGCGGTTGCAGCCCACGCTTCTCCGCGAGCTTTTCCTCCATCAGCACCGACGAGGAAGACCCGTCGGAAAGCTGGCTGGCATTGCCGGCGGTGATCGTCATGCCCGGGCCCATCACGGGCGGGAGCGCCTTCAAGCCCTCCAGCGTGGTGTCCGGCCGGTTGCCCTCGTCCTTGGCCAAGGTCACTTCCTTGTAGGTGACCTCCTTGGTTTCCTTGTTGACGATCGCCATCGTCGCGGTGACCGGCACGATCTCCGCGTTGAAATAGCCCGCGGCCTGGGCGGCGGCGGTGCGCTGCTGCGAGCGGAGGGCATATTCGTCCATCGCGTCGCGGCTGATATTGTAGCGCTTGGCGACGACCTCCGCGGTGCCGAGCATCGGCATGTAGATGTCCTTGTGCATCGCGATCAGCTCTGGATCGGGCGCGACGTTCATCTTGGGGGTCTGCACCAGCGAGATGCTCTCGACGCCGCCGCCGATGGTGATGTCCATATTGTCGGTAATGATCTGCTTTGCAGCGATCGCGATCGCCATCAGGCCCGACGAGCATTGGCGGTCGACCGACATGCCCGCGACGCTGACCGGCAGACCGGCGCGGAGCAGCGAGGTGCGCGCGATATTGCCGGCCTGGTGGCCCTGTTGCAGCGCGCAGCCGAACACCACGTCATCCACCTCGGCCGGATCGACCCCGGCGCGCTCGACCGCCGCCTTGATCGAATGGCTGGCGAGGGTGGGCGAGGGCAGGTTGTTGAACGCGCCGCGATAAGCGCGGCCGATCGGGGTGCGGGCGGTGGAAACGATGACGGCGGAACGCATGGAAGGTCCTTTCTGACTCCCCTCCCGCCTGCGGGAGGGGCTGGGGGAGGGCGTGTCGGAAAGCAGCCGGTGCAGGCCCTCCCCTAACCCCTCCCACAAGTGGGAGGGGGATTTAGACGAAAATCTGGCTGATCCATTCGGCGATCATCGCGGGCTTTTCCTCGCCCTCGATCTCGACCGTGAATTCGTTGGTCTGCTGCCACTGGCCGGGACGCTTCTCGGCGAACTCGATCAGCTTGAACCGGCCGCGCACGCGCTTGCCCGACCGTACCGGCTGGAGAAAACGCACTTTGTTGCCGCCGTAATTGACCCCCATCTTCACGCCCTCGATCTTCGGCGCGTCGGCGACCTTGGAGGCGAGCAGCGGCATCAGCGACAGCGTGAGGAATCCATGAGCGATCGTGCCGCCGAACGGCGTCATCGCCGCCATTTGCGGGTTCACATGGATGAACTGATGATCGCCGGTCGCGTCCGCGAACTTGTCGATCATCTCCTGACTCACCTCGATCCAGTCGGAGACGGTTTCGGTGCCGATGCGGCCCGCCATTTCCTGCACGGTGATTGTCGGCATGATTCTCTCTACCGGTTTGGCGCATGGGCGCATGCGTCCTCTAGGCATGCCCACCCGGACCACGCAAGCCTCGCCCGACCGGAAACATGAACAGGGTCGCGGACGTAGCGTCCAGCAGTGGCAAATCCGTCACCGCACGCCAGCAGCTGCCGGACCCGAGCTTCTAAAACGCCGCGCCGACTCGTGAGTCGGGTGACGGGCCGGTCGCAATTTCGTCGATTCCGTCGAAGGACGCACCGCTGGCGAGCGACGTCGCGATAGGGGCGCCTCATCGGGCCCACTCAAGCCGGGCCGCACTTTACCGGAGCTAGAGTAATGATCTTTCACGTTTCCATCGATGCCGATGATCCCCGGCATGTCGCCGAGGTGATCGCCGAATTGTGGGATGGGCAGGCGACGCCGTTCCCGCCGGTGATCGCCGGCAGCTGGGTCGCGATGGCGGGCGACGAGCGCAACACGATCATCGAGGTCTATCCGCGCGGCACCGAGCTGGTGCCAGCCGAGGGCGACGCCGATTCCTATGGCGTGATCGGGTCGCCGGATCGCCGTTCGGCAACGCACATCGCGATCGCCACCCGAATGGGCGCGACCGAGGTGTTCGCCATCGCCGAGCGCGAGGGCTGGCCTGCCAAATATCGCAAGCGCGGTGGCGTGTTCGGCGTGATCGAGTTCTGGGTCGAGGGCAGCCGGATGATCGAGGTGCTCACCCCGGTGATGCAAAGCGAGTATCTCGGCGCAATGACGGTCGGGAACTGGAACGCGATGCTCGCCTCGATCGGGATGAGCCGCGGCGTGCCGGAAATGGCATGAACGCCCTTTTCCTCCCCACCGCAGCCGGGGAGGAAAAGACCTAGGCCTCAGGCGTTTTCGCGACGAATTCTCCGCCGCGATAGCTTTCGCCGAAATAGACATGGACTTTGTGTATCTGGCCGTCGGCGATGGTCAGATACTCGCTGTTGCGGAACTGGTCACCTGTGTCCGTGGTGACGAGATAGGTGACAAAGGCGCCGTCCGCGTCCGGCGCGACGCGCTCGATCCGGAAATCGGCGAAGCGGTCGCCGTTAGGCCAGCAGCGCTCGAAAAAAGCGTCGCGCGAGATCGCGTCGTCATAGGGGCTGGTGAAGGTGAAATCGGCGGCGAGCAGCGCCTCGCTGTCCTCGCGGCGGCGGTCGCGAAATGCCTCATACTGGGCGCGGACGATCGCTTCATTGTCATCGCTCATGGGGTCGAATCCTGATCAACCGCCGATTTGTCGGCGGAGGGCTTGAGCTCGGCTGATGTGTCGGGATTGTCGGGGACGGGCTCGGCATTGACGCCATAGTCGGGTGCCTCAGGATAGGGCCGGATCATGCCGCCGCGCGGCGCCGCGGCGAAGGCGGTCTGGGTGGGATAAGCCAGCTCTATCCCTTCCGCGTTCAGCCGCTTGATGACGCCGAGACCGACGGCGTGGCGGGCGTTGAAGAAATCCTCGAAGCTCGAGGTAGGCGAATCGAACTCGACGTCGAAATCATAGCTCGCCTCGCCAAAGCCGATGAAGCCGGCACGCACGAAATTGCGGCCGCAGCCCTCGATCACTTCGCGCAGCATGTCGGGCAGGCGCTCCATCTTCTCGACCGGCGTCCACTGCACCAGGCCGAGCTTGAACTGGCCACGGCGATAGTCGCGCTGGCTGGTGTTCAGGATCTCCTTGTCGAGCAGGTTGCGGTTGGCGATGATCCGCTCCTCGCCGGTGGCGGCGCGGATGCGGGTCGATTTGAGGCCGATCGCCTCCACGGTGCCCGAGGAATTGTCGTAGGAGATTGCGTCGCCGCGGCGGAAGGGCCGGTCGAAGATGATCGCGAGCGCGGCGAACAGATCGCCGAAAATGCCCTGCGCGGCCAGGCCGATCGCGATGCCGCCGACGCCGAGGCCGGCGACCAGGCCGGTAACGTTGACCCCGAGATTGTCGAGTACGACGATCAGCGCGATCGCGAACAGCGCGAAGGTCACGAGGATGCGGATGATCCCCATCGCGCTGCCGATCGCCTCGCCCGAATATTGATCCGAGCCGGTGCGATGCTCGATCGATCCCAGGATGATCTCGCGCGCCCAGATCGCCGCCTGGAAGACGGCGGAGACGGTAAACAGGAAGCTGATCGTTGTCGTCACTTCGGGCGGGGCATGGGCGTAGCCCGCGACCAGCTTGGCCGCGACCATGACGATGAAGAAATTGCCGGTCTTGACGATCGCACGGCCGAACACCGAGCCCCAGCCCGCCGGGCCTGGCCGGCTGTTGCAGAGCTTGTTGCCGAGGCGCCGCAGGAAATGCAGCGCAACGATGATCACCGCCGCCGTGGCCACCGCGATGATGATCTGCAGCCAGTGCGTCTGGATCCAGACGAAGCTTGCGGTGAACAGGTTCTGCGCCTGTGCGTGGACGTCGGAGGCGGTCAGGGCAGCCGTCTTCGTCTGGGTAATGTTCGTCGTGGTCATGAGGGTCACGCTGCCTTGGCTGGCGCCTCGACGCTACCCTTTTCGAGAAAATCGATCAGGCCGCGCTCCGCGCGCGAGAGATACTGGGTGGAGCGCGGCAGGGCGGTCGCGCGCAATGCTTCCTGTCCATCCTTCACCGACGCGATCAGCGCCGGATGGACATAGGATTTGCGCGCGATCGCGGGCGTGTTGCCCAGCGCCTCGGTGACCGGCTCGAGCATCGTCTTCAGGCTGATATCATGGTCCGACGAGGCCAGCGTTTCGAATGCCAGCACGCTCGCGCCCCAGGTACGGAAGTGCTTGGCCGAATAATCCTCGCCCATCGCCTCGCGGATATAGGCGTTGACGTCGGACGAGGTGACCGGATGGGCCTCGCCCGCGCTGTCGATCCAGCGGAACAAATGCTGGCCCGGCAGGTCCTGGCATTTCTTGACGAAGCGGCTGAGCGATCCGTCAGTGATGGTCAGCACGCGCAGCTTGCCCGATTTGGCCTTGTACTGGAGCTTCAGCGTCTTGCCGCGCAGATTGGCGTGGCGCTTGCGCAAGGTGGTCGCCCCGAAGCTCTTGTTCGCCTTTACATAGCCTTCATTGCCGATCCGGACATGGCCGAGATCGAGCAGCCGGACTATCGCCGCGACCGCCGTCTCCTTGTCGAGGCCGCGGCGCTTGAGATCCTGCTCCACCCGCGCGCGCAGCTTGGGCAGCGCGCGGCCAAACGGGGCGCACAGATCATATTTCGCCGATTCCTGCGCCTCGCGGAATTCTGTGTGATAGCGATATTGCTTCCGGCCCTTCTCGTCCCAGCCGATCGCCTGGATATGGCCGTTGGGCCGCGGGCAATACCAGGCATCGCGATAGGCTGGCGGCAGGCCGACCGCGTTCAGCCGGTCGATCTCGTCGCGATCGGTGATGCGGTTGCCATCGGGATCATAATATCCCCAGCCATGACGAACCTTCTTGCGGGTGATGCCGGGTTCGCTGTCGTCGCAATAGGTTATCTTGGCCATGAGGCGGGAATGCGCGGGAAGGGCGAGGGTTCCCGTCAGCGGCGATCGGGTCCCGACCGTTCGGCCGAACCACCGACCAGGGCGGCATAAGGCGGCGGATTCTTCCGGCGTGGCTGGCGCAATCCGTTCATCCATTTCTGCGCCGGGCGCTCGATCAGATGATAGAGCGCGATCGAGCTCGCCAGCACCATCACCAGGTACAGCGTAATCAGCGCCGGATGGATCGCGCGCGGATCGTCGACCAAAGCGAGCTTGAACACCACGAACAGCAGGAAATGACCGAGATAGGTCGCGTAGCTGATCTCGCCGAGATAATGCAGCGGTGCGATCTCGAGCAGATTGCCGCGTTTGCCCGAGGTCAGCGCCAGCACGAGCAGGATCGCGGCGAAGGCCGCCGGGATGGCGAGGGTTTCGGACATCGCATCGCTCGCCCAGCCGGCAAGGAAAAGCGCGGCGACGCCAGCGGCTGACCATGCGGGAACGGCCGGCCTGTCGCGCCAGCGTAACCACAGCGCAGCCACGGCGGTGCCGCTGGCGAATTCCAGCACGCAACGGCGCAGGCCGAAACGCGCGATGTCGTGGCCGAGATTGAGCGCGCCACCGTCGGCCATCAGCGCGTGGAGCAGGATCAGCAAGGCGGCGATCGCGGCGAGCACGGCCCAGGTCGGCACGCGGCGCCAGTCGATCGCAAAGGCGAGCAACGGGAAGAGCAGATAGGCGCCCAGCTCCGTGCTGATCGACCAGCTGGGATCATTCCAGGCGAGCTGATCGGTGAAGCCCCAATTCTGCAACAGGAAGACATGCAGCGGCAGCTGGTCGAAGGGATAATCGGTCGGGTTCTGCCGGCCGGTCGCCGCGAGCAGCAACGCCAGCCCCACGGCGCAGCCGAGCATGAACAGATGCAGCGGCCAGATCCGCGCGACGCGCTTCTGCAGGAAAGGCGGCACCGCGCGCCAGCGACCCTCGCGCAGCCTTTCGCCCCAGGTCAGCCAGATGACGAAGCCCGAGAGCAGGAAGAAGAAATCGACCGCGAGATAGCCCTTGGCGAACAATGCGACCCAGCTCGCCGGCAGCCCGGCGACCGACAGGCGGATATGATAAAGCACGACGAACCACGCCGCGATGCCGCGGACGCTGGTCAGCGCGCGAAGCTCGGCGTGATCCTTCATGACGTGACGGGCTCCAGTGGCACTGCGCGCGCCTTCTTCATCGGCCGCCAGGCTGCCTCGCTGCGCTTGCGCGCGAGATAGGTATCGAGCCCGATCTGCGCGCCGATCAGCATGTAGACGAAGGGCTGGAAGGCGATCGCGACGAAGGCGGCACCGAGCAGATAGACGATGTGGGCCGATTGCAGCGCACTGGCGAGCGGGCTGACCCAGCCCTGGTCGTCGGGCGCCTTGCGGTAGCGCTGGCGCAGTATCTCCATCCGGACGATGCCGACCAGGTTGATGACCAGCCAGAGCGCGAGGCCGGGAAAGCCCTGCTCGCCGAGCATCTCGAAATAGGCGCTGTGGAAGGCGCGGGCCTTGTCGACCGTCAGCTTGGTCTCGACGGTGCTGTTGCCCGCCTGGCCCTCGACTTTTTCGGTGTCGTAGCGGATCTGGTTCTGGCGGTACATTTCGAAGCCGCCGCCGAACGGATGGTCCTTCGCGTATTCCCAGGTCCATTTCCACACGGCCAGCCGGGTCGAGGCGGATTCGTCGGCCTTGTAGGTCTTGATCGTGCTCATCCGGTCAGTGAAGGTCGAGGGCAGGAAGGGCACGGCGGCAAGGCCGAGCACGCCGAGCACGCCGAGATACAGCACCTTGCGTTTCGTATCCCGCAGCATCAGCACCGCGACCAGGCCGATGCAGAGCAGGCCGGTCCGCGTCGAGGTGCCGACCGGGATCAGCAGGCAGGAGAAGACGAGCGCATAGCAGAAGATCTTCACCTTCCAGTCGGGCGGGAAGATCGTGCCGTGCTTCGTGAACCACAGAATCAGCGGGATGATCGCGATCGCCACCGTCGAGATGGTGCTGCCCTCGTAGAGCCCCGAATTGTTCGAGACCATCAGGTTGAGCGAGCCATAACCGCCGCCGCCCGAGGCGATCGTCTTGATCCCGCCGATGATGATGATCGAGCTTGCCGCAAGGATCATGAACAGCAGCAGCGCCTCGATCCGCAGCTTGGTGCGCAGGGTCAGCGGCAGGAAGGCGGCGAAGGCCAGGGCTTTCCACACCCAATCCCATTTATCGAGCGCCTCGACCGGGAAGTCGGCGCTGCGCGTCGTGATATAGCAATAGAGCAGCAACAGCAGGATCAGCAGCTGGCGCGGGCCGACGCGCGTATCCTTCTTGTCGTCGACCAGCGCCCAGGAGAGCACGCACAGGGCGACCGCGATCAGTGAGATCGGCACCGAGTTGAGCAGGAGGTAGGTCAGTCGCTGCGGCGAGACGATATCGATATAGACATAGACCAGCACGAACAGGAACGGCCGGCGGAAGCCGCCGGCGAAAAAGGCCGCGAGGAAGGCAATGAAGACGAGATCACGCACCCGGGCTGTCTCCACCCTTGGGCGGGGCGTCGCGGGGGCCGGGCTCGTGGTCGAGATCGGGGCGGCGGAGCAGGAACCACGCCGCCAGCATCATCAGGCCATGGCTGATCGCGAGCGCGAAATTGTCGATCATGCCCTTCGCCCTTGCCAGCCCATCACTCGTTCTGAAACATGCCTAACCCTCCCGGGTTGAGGCTCCGTTAAGCAGTGTCGTGGCAAGGGACATGCCGATGCGCATCCTCCATATCCTCGACCACGGCCTGCCGCTGCAGAGCGGGTACACCTTTCGCACGCGCGCGATCCTGAAGAGCCAGATGCGGCGCGGCTGGGAGGTCGCGGCCGTCACCGGCCCGCGTCACGGCGTCAGCGAAATCGCGGACGAGACGATCGACGGGATCGATTTCCACCGCACGCCGGTGCCGTCGCGCCTGCCGAGCCCGCTCGGCGAGCTCAGCGAGATCCGCGCCTTCGCCAGGCGGATCGACGAGATGGTGGACGAATTCCAGCCCGATATCCTCCACGCCCATTCGCCGGTGCTCGACGCGCTGGCCGGCCTGCGCGTCGCAAAGAAGCGCAAGCTGCCCTTCGTCTACGAAATCCGTGCCTTCTGGGAGGATGCGGCGGTCGGCAACGGCACCGGGCGCGAGGGATCGCGCCGCTATCGCCTGACCCGCGCGCTCGAGACCTGGGCGGTGCGCAAGGCTGATGCGGTCGCGGTGATCTGCGAAGGGCTGCGCCGCGATCTGGTGATACGCGGCATCGACCAGTCGAAGATCTTCGTCTCGCCCAACGGTGTCGACCTCGACACCTTCGGCGCGCCGCTCCCCTACGATCGGGCGCTGGCGCAATCGCTCGGGCTCGACGGGGCCGAGGTGATCGGCTTCATCGGCAGCTTCTACGATTATGAGGGGCTCGACGATCTGATCGCGGCGATGCCGATGCTGGTCGCGTCGCGGCCGACCGCGCATCTCGTGCTGGTCGGCGGCGGCCCGATGGAGGAGGCGCTCCGCGCCCAGGCGGCGGCGTCACCCGTCGCCGGCCATATCCGCTTCGTCGGCCGCGTGCCGCACACCGAGGTCGATCGCTATTACAGCCTGATCGACGTGCTCGCCTATCCGCGCAAGCGGATGCGGCTGACCGATCTCGTCACCCCGCTGAAACCGCTGGAAGCGATGGCGCAGCGCCGGCTCGTCGCCGCCTCGGATGTCGGCGGGCACCGCGAGCTGATCCGGCACGGCGAAACCGGCACGCTGTTTCCCCCCGGCGACCCGCTGGCGATGGCGCGCAGCCTCGGCGGATTGCTGGCCGACCGCGACGTCTGGGAGTCGCGGCGGGAACGGGCACGGGCCTTTGTCGAGGCCGAGCGCAACTGGTCGATAAACGTCGGTCGTTATGCTCCTGTTTACCAAAAACTTACCGAATGCGTGCCATCCGGGAACACATGGTCGAGTCCCCCCGCCGTCAACGCCTGAGTCTCCCGGTCGCGCCGCTGATCGCGGCGGTGCTCGGCGGCCTGATCGCGCTTGTTTTTGCGCTGATCCCGGCGGGAATCCTCGAAGATTTCGTGATCGACAGCGGCATCGCCGCCGTGGTGCCCGCGGCCGAGCCGCCGCTGGGTTTCACGGCGCGCGCCGTACTGATCCTGATCGCCGGCGGCGGCACCGCGCTCGTCGCGTGGTTCGGGCTGTTTCTGCTGATCGGCGGCCGGTCGCTCGTCGTGCAACGCTCGGGCGAAGCAGAGGATGACGAGAAAGCGCCGGTCCTGCGGCGTGCCGATGCCCATCCCGATGCGCCGTCACGCCGGCCCTTGTCGGCCAATCGCGAGCTCGGCACCCCGTTCCTCGAAGTACGGGCGGAGCGTCCGGTTCACGCCAGGGCGGAGGAGCCCGAAATTCCCGAGATCGAGGCGCCGCGACTCGAGCCCGTCATGGAGCGCGATCTACCGGCCGATCTCGATACCCCGCTCGCGGCGTTCGATCCGCGCGCGATCCCCGACGAACCCGCCGACTGGTTCCCGCCGCCCGCGCCGCTGCTGCAAAAGCCGCGTCAGCAGGTGTTCGATCCGGGCGAGCGCTTCGAGACGTTCGAGCTGACTCCGATGGTGCGCGAGGCCGCACCGGTTCGCGCGCCTGAGCCCGTAGCGGCGATCGAGCCTGCACTATTGCATGAGCCCGTAGCGCTACGCGAACCTGCACCGTTGCGTGAGCCCGTAGCGCCGCACGAACCTGCACCGTTGCGTGAGCCCATGCCGCTGCCCGAACCCGTGGCGATGCGCGATCCCGCGCCGGTGCGCGAGCCCTGGCCGATCGCGGCGCCCACGCCACCGCTCGCCGCCGAGCCCTGGCCGATCGGCGCGCCGACGCCGCCAGTGGAACCGGCCCGCCCGCGCAGGTCCGCACGAGTCGAGGTCGACCCTTCGGCCAGCATCCACGCCTTGCTCGATCGGCTCGAGCGTGGTGTCGGCATGCGGGAGACCGTCGCGCCGCCACCACCGCCACCGCCTCGCGAGGAATCGCTGCAGGAAGCGCTCGTCACCTTGCGCCGTCTCGCCACGCGCGGCTGATCATGCCTCGACGGTAAGCGCCTCTAGCGCGATCGTCGCCACGCCGTCCGCGCGGCGGATTCCCTTGATCACCATATCGGCGAGCAGATGGCCGCGGATCGGCAGGTTTGCATCGGGCAGACCGCCAAGCCAGCGTTCGAGCGCGGGCGACTCTGCCGCGTCGAGCGTTAACTCATGCCGCGCGCCATTGAAGGTCGCGCTCGCCCACCTGGTCCAGTCCGATCCGGAGATCCTGACGATACAGCCCATGCCAAACGCGTCCGCCTCCACTGCCCGCACGAGCAACGTGCCGGCATCGGGCCCCCGACTCACCGCTCGCCGCCCTGCGCCAGGAATGCCTCGATCCGCGCGATCACGCGCTTGCCGGGCTCGCGCCCGTTCTTCAGGTCGCCGACCAGCCGCGGATCGTTGACCGCGAGCCGGCCGAACCGGGTCGGCGGCATTGCCGTTTTCTTGAGATACCGATCGATCTTCCGCAGCACTGACATCGCAACCCTTCCCGAGTCCCTTGATTATGTTCTTGGTCTGTTCCGTAATTTCCAACTTGTCTAGGATTTTTCCTACGGCTATTGCAGCAGCTATGGAGGCGATCGATCCGCGCGCGACCCTGGACCAGCTCGTGACCGAGAGCGGGGAGAGCTATGCGGCGCTGTCGCGCATGCTCAGGCGCAATCCGGCCTATCTCCAGCAATATGTGAAGCGCGGCACGCCGCGCCTGCTGGCGGAACGCGACCGCAAATTGCTCGCGGGCTATTTCCGAATCGACGAGGAAAAACTGGGCGGACCGAGAGCGAACGCTGCGCCGGCGGTCGTCCAGGTTCGCCGCCTGGATATCGCCGCATCGGCCGGGCCGGGCGGCCTTGCCGAGGATGACCGGCTGGCCGGCGGCGAGCTGTTCGATCCGCGCCTGCTCGCCTCGCTCGGCGTGCGCGAGGACCACAGCGCGGTGCTGCGCGCGCAGGGCGAGTCGATGTCGCCGACGATCGAGGATGGCGACCGCATGCTGATCGACGAGCGCGATCGACGAATCGTCGCGCGCGGCGGCATCTTCGTGATCCGGATCGACGGTGCGCTGATGGTGAAAAGGGTCGCGCGATCGGGCGACATGATCGCGATCACCAGCGACAATGCCGATTTTCCGCCGACTCCTTCACTGGCGCCGAACGAGGTGGAAATCCTCGGCCGCGTCGTCTGGCTGTCGCGTGCGCTTAGGTAGCGGCTCGTTTTTGCGACCCCGGTGATGTCAACACGGCGCTCTGCCTACCTCTCCCAAGAGAGAGGAGGACAACCTCTACCGCCGCAAATCCACCAACCAGATCAGCAGCGACAAGGCGATGCCGGTCCCCACGCCGATCAGGAAACCCGGGATCGGTTCGTGATAATGCTGGCCGATCACGGCGCCGCCCATCGCGCCGATCGCGATCAGAACGCCGCCGGCCAGAGGCGTGCGGGAAGGGGGTTTGCTCGACATGATGCGCCTCTGCCATGTCCCGTCGCAGGACGCCAGCGTCCCGGCATGGGATCGGCGGGGCGTCCGCCGGAGGGCCGTTTACCAATGGCTTCCGCGCACATCCGCGATTCCGGCAATCTGGCACAATGCGTGAAGCCCTTCCTCCGATATCCAGAGGGAGCCCCGATGTCGTACATGCCGTATCTCGCCAATCGGGCCGAAGTCGCCGACGCCAATATGCTCATCGCCATGTTCGGCGACGATGCCGGGCTCGAGGCGGCGGCGCGTGCCGACGAGAGCCGGGACATCGGCAATTACCTTCATTTCTGCCGCTGGCGGCAGATCGAACGGCTGATCCTCCTCCTGTCGATCGAAAGTGCGATCGGCACGGTTCACTGAAAACCAATGATTGAGGGCCTGTCACTGGCGGAAATAGCCCGCTAGGACAGGTTCATGTCGTTTCCGGTCCGTCGGCGTGGCGCGTTGTTGTGCGCCGCCGCAGGTCTTCTCGCCTGTGCCGCCCCCTGTGCCCATGCGCAGGAGAGTGGAACGGTGAGCCCGGCGCCCGGGACGACGCCTCCGACCCCGCCCCCGACCACGCGCCCTATAAGCGACCCGAGCGGTCTCGATCCGCAATCGCCGCTCGCGCCGCTCCCCGGTCTCGGCGTCGACTGGCCCGATCTCAATGCCGCACCGCCCGAGCCGGCCGATCCCGCCGCGCCCACCGAAATGACCGGCGAGGCGCGCTACAGCTATCGCATCGATGGCATCGATGACGTGTCCAGCGCACTGCTGCACCAGCGCTTCCAGGATCTGTCGACGCTCAAGGCGCATGACGGCGATCCGGCCAACGCCGCCCAGCTCGACCGGCGTGCGCGCGAGGATGCGGACCTGCTCACCACCCTGCTCCGCGCCGAGGGCTATTATGACGCGCGCGTCTCCACCCGCATCGAGCCCAATGGCGGGCGGCCGGTGGTGGTGCTCGAGGCCGAACCGGGCGTGATCTACAAGTTCGGCAATGTAGCGCTCAACGGCGTCACCGCGGCCGGCGACAAGGCCACCACGCTGCGCGACGCGTTCGGGGTGAAGCCCGAGGATCCGGTCAATGCCGACAAGATCGCCGCGGGCGAGGCGCAGCTCCGCACCGCGATCGGCGAAAAGGGCTTCCCCTTCGCCGAGGTCGGCGAACCCGAGATCGTGGTCGATCACGCGACTCACACCGCGACTTTGGCGATGACGGTCGTGCCCGGGGGCGAGAAGCGGTTCGGCGTGATCACCACCCCGGCGGACAACAAGGTGTTCGGCGCGAAGCACATCCAGGAAATCGCGCGCTTCAACCCCGGCGATCCCTTCGACGCCGCCTCGCTGACCGATCTGCGCCGTGCGCTGATCCAGACCAGCCTGGTCTCGAGCGTCGATATCAAGCCGGTCCAGGGTGCCGATCCGGACGTGGTGAATATCGATGTCGGGCTCGAACCGGCGCCGCAGCACACCATCGCCGGCGAGCTTGGCTATGGCACCGGCGAAGGCGCGCGTGCCGAAGTGAGCTGGACCGACCGCAACATGTTCCCGCCCGAAGGCGCACTGACCCTGCGCGGCGTGCTGGGCACCAAGGAGCAGCTGGCGAGCGTGATCTATCGCCGCAACAATTTCCACGCGCGCGATCGCGTGCTGACCGGGCAGATCGTCGCCTCGAACCTGACGCGCGACGCCTATCAGGCCAAGACCTTCTCGATCTCGGGCAGCCTGGAGAAGCAGACCAACATCTTCTTCCAGAAGAAATGGACCTGGTCGTTCGGCGGTGAGCTCGCCGCCTCGGACGAGCGCGACGTGATCGTCTCGACCGGCGCGCCGCGGCGACGGACCTTCTTCATCGGCGCGCTGCCGACGACGCTGACCTATGACGGCTCGGACGATCTGCTCGATCCGACCAAGGGCTTCCGGCTCGGCGCGCGCTTTTCGCCTGAGGTGTCGCTGCAGGGCCAGGTCTTCGGCTATGCCCGCGTCCAGATCGATGCGAGCGCCTATCAGTCGGTGACGCCCAAGGTCGTTCTTGCGGGACGCATCCGGCTCGGCACCATCGCCGGCGCGCCGCGCGACGAGATCGCCCCGTCGCGGCGCTTCTATGCCGGCGGCGGCGCTTCGGTGCGCGGCTATGGCTATCAGGATATCGGGCCGCGCGATCCCAACAATGCGCCGATCGGCGGGCGCAGCCTGACCGAATTCTCGATCGAGGCGCGGGTCAAGGCGTTCGGCAATTTCGGCGTCGTGCCGTTTCTCGACGGCGGCAACATCTACACCAGCCCATTGCCCAAATTCACCCAGTTCCGCTTCGGCACCGGTATCGGGCTGCGCTATTATTCCAGCTTCGGGCCGATCCGTATCGATGTCGGGACCCCGCTCAACCGCCAGCCCGGCGACGCGCGCGTCGCGGTCTATGTCTCGCTGGGGCAGGCATTTTGAGCGAAGACGAAGCCCCGCAGATGAAGTCGCGTAGCCGCTGGTGGCGCTGGCTCGTCGGCGGGTTGCTCGGGCTGCTCGCGTTGGTCGTCGTGGCGCTCGGCATATTCGACACCAGCATCGGCCACCGTTGGGTCGCGAACCGGATCGCCGAGCTCCGGCCCTCCAACGGTCTGCGCTACAGCGTCGGGCGGATCGAAGGATCGCTCTATTCGAAGGCGACATTGATCGACGTCCGTGTCTCCGATCCCAGAGGCCTGGTCTTCTCCGCGCCGCGCGCCGAGCTGAGCTGGGTGCCCTTCGCGTGGCTCGACAATCGGCTCCATATCCGCAGCCTCGTCATCCCGCGCGCGACCTTGGCCAGGCTTCCCTACACGATCCGCACCGGCAAGCCGGGTCCGCTCCTGCCGAGCTTCGACATCCGCATCGGCGAGCTGCGTATCGACCGGCTCGCTGTGTCGTCCGGGATCACCGGCGTGGCGCGGACCGGGCGGCTGGTGGCGCGCGCCGACGTGCATGCCGGCCGCGCGCTGATCGATCTCAATGCCCGGGTCGAGGGTAGCGACACCCTCGCGCTCAAGCTCGACGCGGCGCCCGACCGGAACCGGTTCGATATCGACGCGCACGCCCGCGGGACAGCTAACGGCGTGCTGGCGAAGCTCGCCGGCGCCGCGCACCCGATCGCGCTCGATATCGCCGGCGACGGGACGTGGAGCGCGTGGAAGGGCAGCGCCCGCGCCGATGTCGGTGCCGTCCATGTCGTCGATCTCGCGCTGAGCAACCGTGCGGGCGTCTATGCGCTGACCGGCACGCTGAATCCGGGCTCGCTCGCCAGGGGCAAGCTGGCCCGGCTGACCAGCCCGCACGTCACCGTCAACGGCAAGGCGACGCTCGCCGACCGGCGGCTCGACGGCACGCTCGATCTGCGCTCCGCCGCGCTCGCGATCGATGCGGTCGGGGCGCTCGATCTCGGCCATGGCAGCTATCGCAACATGCGCGTTCGCGCACGGCTGCTGCAGCCCGCCGCCCTGTTCCCCAATATGAGCGGCCGCGCGATCGAGCTGCGCGCGATCCTCGACGGGGAATTCGCCACCGCGCGGTTCGATTACCGGATCACCGCCGATCGCTTCGCTTTCGACAATACCGGGTTCGAGCGCGCGCGCGCCGCCGGCGTCGGGCATCTGTCGAAGTCGCCGATCCTGCTGCCGGTGCGCTTCACCGCGGCGCGGGTTACCGGCGTCGGCGATGTCGCGGGCGGCATCCTCACCAATCTCAGCGTCGACGGCGTATTGCGCATCACGAGCAAGCTGGTCACCGGCGACGATCTCCGCGTCAAATCGGACAAGCTGACCGCGCGGATCAACCTCACGCTCGATCTCGCGACGGGCCATTACGAGGTCGGCATCAACGGCGCGCTCGGGCGTTACCTCATTCCCGGCCTCGGCATCGTCGATGTGAAGTCCACCTTGAAGGTCGTGCCGGGCCCGGGCGGCAAGGGCAGCCGCGTGATCGGCAGCGCCGTCGCGCAGATGGTGCGGCTCGACAACGCCTTTTTCCGCTCGCTCGCCGGCGGTCTGCCGCACATCACGACGGGGCTGGAACGCACGCCCGACGGCGTCCTTCATCTCACCAACCTGATCCTGACCGCGCCGTCGCTCCGGCTGGCGGGCAATGGCCTGATGCGGCGCGACGGCACCTTCCATTTCGAGGGTAGCGGAAAGCAAGCGACCTATGGCCCGCTGACGATCAAGCTCGACGGCAAGATCGACCGGCCGACGCTCGACCTGGTGTTCGAGCGGCCCAACGAAACCCTGGGCCTGACCAATGTCGTTGCGCATCTCGATCCGACCGCGCAGGGCTTCGCCTTCACCGCCAAGGGCGGATCGATGCTCGGCGCGTTCAACGGCAAGGGCGAGATAGTGCTGCCCAAGGGCGGCAACGCGACGATCGCGATCGCCGAGTTGAACGTCAGCGGCACCCAGGCCAAGGGCGCGTTGCAGGTCGTGACCGGCGGGTTCGACGGGCGCCTTGCGATCGCCGGCGGCGGCCTGTCGGGCGAGCTCCTGTTCCGGCCGGTCGGCACGATCCAGCGGATCGAGGCGCATCTCGACGCCAATGCGGCGCGGCTGGCGGAGGCGGTAACGCTCCGGCGCGGGCATCTCGACGCCGTCGTGCTGCTCGATCCGGCCGGCACGTCGATCGAGGCGACCGCGACGGGTTCGGGGCTGCGGCGCGGCACGCTCACGCTCGGCCGCTTCGCCGGGCACGCGTCGCTGCGCGGCGGGCGCGGCGAGATCACCGCGTCGCTCGCCGGGTCGCGCGGCCGTGCCTTCGATATCCAGACGGTCACCCAGGTGACGCCCGACAGCTATTCCTTCTCCGCGCAGGGCACGCTCGATCGCCGGCCGCTGAAGCTCGTCACCCCGGCGGTCTTCACCCGCGACGGCGACGGCTGGCGGCTGGCTCCCACCAAGCTCAGCTTCGCGGGCGGCGAGGCGCAGGTCGGTGGCCGCTTCTCCGGCAATTCCAGTGCGGTCGATGCGACCATGTCCCGCATGCCGTTGTCGATCCTCGATATCGGCTATCCCGGCCTCGGCCTTGGCGGCACCGCCTCGGGCAAGCTTTCCTTCGCGCAGGCGAAGGGCACCGCACCGACCGGGCGGGCGGACCTGACGGTGCGCGGCCTGACTCGCTCGGGCCTGATCCTGTCGTCGCAGCCGGTCGATGTCGGCATCGCCGCGATCCTGCAGCCCGGCAAGGCCGCTGCGCGCGCGGTGGCGACGACTGGCGGGAAGACCGTCGGGCGGGCGCAGGCGCAGCTCACTTTGTCCGGATCGGGCGATCTCGCGACTCAGCTCGCCAACGCGCCCTTGTTCGCGCAGCTCCGCTATGACGGCCCGGCGGACACTTTGTGGCGGTTGACCGGCATGGAGCTATTCGACCTGACCGGTCCGGTCGCGATCGGTGCCGATCTCGGCGGACGCGTCAACGATCCGCAGATCAAGGGCGTGGTCGAGGCGAAGAATGCGCGGATCGAAAGCGGCGTGACCGGCACCGTGCTCACCAACGTCCAGGCGACCGGCCGTTTCGGCGGATCGCGTCTGGTGGTCGAGAAGTTCAGCGCCGATGCGGGCAAGGGCGGGCGCGTCAGCGGCACCGGTTCGTTCGATCTGGCGGCGGCCAATGGCTTCGGCATCGATCTCGCGATCAAGGCGGACAATGCGGTGATGATCAACCGCGACGATATCGGCGCGACCGTCACCGGCGCGCTCGCCTTCAGGTCGGACGGGCAGGGCGGGGTGATCTCGGGCGATCTGCTGCTCAACAAGAGCCGCTACCGGCTCGGCCAGGCCACCGCCGCGAGTGCGGTACCGCAGCTCAACATCCGCGAGATCAACCTGCCCGGCGGCGGCGAGGAAGAGGACGTCCCGCGCAAGCCCTGGCGGCTCGACGTCAAGGCGCGGGCGCCCAACCAGCTGATCGTCAGCGGCCTCGGCCTCAACAGCGAATGGTCGGCCAACCTCCAGATCGGCGGCGCGCCGGACAATCCGTCGATTGTCGGACGGGCTGACCTGATCCGCGGCGATTACGAATTCGCCGGCCGCCAGTTCGAGCTCGAGCGCGGGCGCATCCTGTTCGACGGATCGGTCCCCGCCAATCCGTCGCTCGACATCGCCGCCAATGCGGATTCGACCGGGTTGAGCGCGACGATCCGGGTCACTGGCTTCGCGCAGAAGCCCGATATCAGTTTCACCAGCGTGCCTGCCTTGCCCGAGGACGAGCTGCTCTCGCGGCTGTTGTTCGGGACCTCGATCACCAACCTGTCCGCACCCGAAGCGTTGCAGCTCGCGGCGGCAGTGGCGGCGCTCCGCGATGGCAGCGGCGGCCTCAACCCGATCAACGCGGTACGCCGCGCGGCCGGGCTCGACCGGTTGCGCATCCTGCCAGCCGACCCGCAGACCGGCGCCGGCACCTCGGTCGCGGCGGGCAAGTACATCACCCGCAAGCTGTTCGCGGAGATCATCACTGACGGCCAGGGCTATTCGGCGACTCAGGTCGAGTTCCAGGTGACCCGCTGGCTTTCGCTGCTGTCGACCATCTCGACGCTCGGGCGACAGAGCGTCAACGTGCGGGTGTCGAAGGATTATTGAGTCTCGAGAGCGGGGTTGTCACCGGCTCGACAGCACGAACTGGTTCCCGTCGGGATCGCGGAACGTGGCGTAACTGCCCCAGGGCTGTTTCTCGGGCGGCCCGTCGAACACCACGCCGCGCTCGCTGAGCTGGCGGTAGCTGTAGTCGACATCGTCGCACGCGAACGATCCGTTGAAGAAGCCGCCGATCCGGCTCTCATGCCCCTCCGGCGTGAACAGCACGACCGACGTCTCGGCGCCCGGAATGCCGAGCTCGATCCAGCGCTGGGTTTCGCCTATCGGCTGGTCGGTCACGACGCGGAAGCCCATCCTGGTCGTCCAGAAATCGAGTGCGCGATCCTGGTCCGTGGTGGGGATGCTCACGAACTTCACCATCCTGATCATTATCGGTCTCCTCCCCCGCAGCGATAACCCCGCCGCTTGCCAGCCGGGAGCAGCGCAATTATTGCCATGGCAATGGATGCCACGCTCCCGCTCGACCGCTATGTCGTCGACACGCTGATGGGCGATCTGGTCGGGCATGATCGCAAGCCCTCCGCCTTCCTCGTCTATCTGCTGATCGAGGCGAGCGATGGCGGGGCGCTGAGCTATACGATGATCGCCGAGCGGACCGGCTTGTCGCGGCGCTCCTGCCAGGCGGCGATCGCGCATCTCGAACGCCGCCGCCTGATCGCCGTGACGCGGCGGGCGGGCAATGAGGCGGCGATATTCCGGCCTGTCCGGCCCTGGCGGCGCTAGAGCCGCGCCGCCACCGCATCCGCCAGCCGCGCGGGAAGCTCGGGCGCCATGTGCGGATAGAGATCTGGCTCGATCGCCTCCAACTCCATCAGCGCGAGGCTGCCATCGGCAAGGCGCAACAGGTCCACCCGGGCATAGAGCGACGCCTCAGGCAGGGCGGCGATCACGGTCTCGGCCAGCGCCAGTTGCGCCGCCTCCGGCTCGAACCGACTGAACTGTCCGCCGAACTGCGGCTGGATACGGAAATCGCCCTGCTTCGCCACCTTGCGCACCGCGTGTCTGAACGCACCGCCGATGAACAGGAAAGACAGCTCGCCCTCGCCCGAGACGGCCGGAATGAAGGGCTGGATGATCGCGTCGTCGAGCGGCTCGACCGCATCCCCCGGCTTGACCCGCACCGTCCGATAGCTGCCGCCGGAAACCTGCGGCTTCACCACCAGCTCCGCCGCGCCGAACGCCTCGAACGCCGCGGCGACGCTCGCTGCATCGGCACGGCCGAAGCGGCTCGGCACGATCGGAATGCCCTTCGCCTCGAGCTCGATCAGATAGGTCTTGCGCGTGTTCCAGGCCAGCAACGGCGCAGCGTTGAGCAGCAAGCGCTCAGCCGGCCACGCCGCCAGCATCGCCTCCCATCGTGCCACGTCGAGATGATAGCCCCAAGCAAACAGCGCCAGGGTCGCGTCGCCCCAATTCTCGTTGGCGCCCGGCCCCTGATCCCAGGGCCGGGTGACGAGCGCCATGTCGCGCGCCGTGAAGGCGGCGCGATACTGGTCGAGAATCTCCGCCGCCACCGCACCATATTCGCTGGCGGCGGCGGGCATCAGCACATCGATCGAGCGCATCGCGTCAGGCCGGTTCGCCCACCACCGTCTTCACTTCCATGAAGTCGGTCAGGCCATATTTGCCGTTCTCGCGGCCATTGCCCGATTGCTTGTACCCGCCGAACGGCGCGTTGCCGTCGGGGCTCCACGAGTTGATCGTGACCAGCCCGGCGCGCAGCCGGCCCGCGACCTTGGCCGCCGCGGCGGGATCGCCCGAGATCGTCGCGGACAGGCCGTACGGCGTGTCGTTGGCGATGCGGATCGCCTCGTCCTGCGTGTCGTAGGACGTGATCGTCGCTACGGGTCCGAACGTCTCCTCCTGCGCGATGCGCATGCCTGGGGTTACATCGGTGAACAGGGTCGGCCTGATGAAATAGCCCGCATTGTGCCCGTCGGGCCGCCCGGTGCCGCCGGTGACGAGGGTTGCGCCCTCGTCAATCGCCGACTGGATCAGCCCCTGGATCTTCTCGTACTGCGCCTTGTTGACGACCGGGCCGATATGCGCGCCCATCACCGACGGATCGCCGACCTTCGTCGCCTCCATCATCGTCTTCACGATCTGCGTCGCCTCGCCGACCTGCGAGGCATTGACCAGCAGCCGCGTCGGCGCGATGCAGCTCTGCCCCGAATTGGCGAGCACGCCCTGCACCGTCGGCGGCAGCACCGCGGCGAGATCGGCGCCCTCCAGCACCAGATTCGCGGCCTTGCCGCCCAGCTCCTGATGCACGCGCTTGACGGTCGCGGCGGCGGCCTGTGCCACCGCGATGCCGGCCCGGGTCGATCCGGTGAAGCTCACCATGTCGACATCGCGGTGGCTCGACAGCGCCGCGCCCACGCCCGGCCCGTCGCCATTGACCAGGTTGAACACGCCCGCAGGTACGCCGGCCTTGTCCATGATCTCGGCCAGGATCATCGCGCAGCCCGGCGATTCCTCGCTCGGCTTCAGCACCATCGTGTCGCCGGCGGCGAGGGCAGGGGCGACCTTGGCGCAGATCTGGTTGAGCGGCCAGTTCCACGGCGTGATCATCGCGACGACGCCGAGTGCCTCATGCACCACGCGCGCGCGGCCGAGCCTTTCCTCGAACTCGAAGCTGTTCAGCGCCTTCAGCGTCGACATGAAATGGCCGAGCCCGGTGGGCGCCTGGGCCGCGGTGGCGAAGCCGATCGGCGCGCCCATTTCCTGGCTGATCGCCTGGGCGAGATCGGGGATCCGCGCCTTATACTCCTCGATGATCCGGCCGAGCAACGCGGCGCGCTCCTCGACGCTCGACTGCGACCAGCTCTCGAACGCGCGCCGCGCTGCGGCGACGGCCTTGTCGACATCGGCGGCGCTGCCCAATGTGATCTCGGTGCAAGGCTGCTCGGTCGCGGGATCGATCACCTCATGGCGCTTGCCGCCCTCGCTCTCGACCCACTTTCCGTCGATATACTGCTTGAGGTAGCTCTTCATCCTCGCCTCCGATTTTTTGAATTCGTGGTACGGTGTGGCTGCCTAGATGGCGGGCAAGACGAAGAGTTGCAACCTGAAACGCGACCACTATCTGCAACTGACCCCAGCAGGAGACCGACACATGGCACGCGTTGCACGGATCGAGCAGACCGGTGGCCCCGAAGTGATTCACTGGGTCGATATCGACCTGCCCGCTCCCGGGCCCGGCGAGGTCCGCATGCGCCACACCGCGGTCGGCCTGAACTATATCGACGTCTATTTCCGCACCGGCCTCTACCCGTCGCCGCTGCCGGGCGGCCTGGGCAGCGAAGCGGTCGGCGTGGTCGAGGCGCTCGGCGAGGGCGTGACCGATCTGGCAGTGGGCGATCGGGTCGGCACCTTCGGCCCGCTCCGCGGTGCCTATGCGACCGAGCGTAACGTGCCGGCCGCCCAGTTGCTGAAGATCCCCGATTCGGTCGACGATCGCACCGCCGCGGCCATGCTGCTCAAGGGCTGCACCGCCGAGTTCCTGATCGAGCGGTGTGCGAAGGTGCAGCCCGGCCAGACCGTGCTGGTTCATGCCGCGGCGGGCGGGGTCGGGCACATTCTGGTGGGCTGGCTCAAGCATATCGGCGCGACCGTGATCGGCACCGTCGGCACCGAGGACAAGGCCGCCCAGGCAAAGGCGGCGGGCGCCGACCATGTGCTGATCCACAAACAGGTCGATGTCGCGAAGCAAGTCCGCGCGCTGACCGGGGGCAAGGGCGTGCCGGTGATCCTGGACGGTGTCGGCAAGGCGACCTGG
>NZ_JAQGLC010000241.1 GCF_028293085.1 Sphingomonas bacterium | reverse complement strand
CGTAGATTGCTTCGCTGCGCTCGCAAAGGCGGGTATTTTTCTTGGCCGCGGTTAAGCGCGCAACACGCTGCGCCCCGCATACACCGCCACGTCGGCCAATTCCTCCTCGATCCGGATGAGCTGGTTGTACTTCGCCAACCGGTCCGAACGGGCAAGGCTGCCGGTCTTGATCTGCCCGCAATTGGTCGCGACCGCGAGGTCGGCGATGGTCGCATCCTCGGTCTCGCCCGAGCGGTGCGACATGACGGCGGTGAAGCCGGCGCGCTGCGCCATCGATACAGCTTCCAGCGTCTCGGTCAGCGTGCCGATCTGGTTGACCTTGACCAGCAGCGAGTTGGCGAGGCCCTTCTCGATGCCCATCTTCAGCCGCTTGGGATTGGTCACGAACAGATCGTCGCCGACGATCTGGACCTTGTCGCCGATCAGGTCGGTCAGCGCCTTCCAGCCCTCGAAATCATCCTCGGCCATGCCGTCCTCGATCGAGAAGATCGGGTAGCGGCGCGTCAGGTCGGCGAGATATTCCGCCATCTCGTGGCTGGAGAGGATCTTCCCCTCGCCCGAGATATCGTATTTGCCGTTCTTGAAGAACTCGGTCGCGGCGCAATCGAGCGCGAGCATCACGTCGTCGCCCGGCTTGTAGCCGGCCTTTTCGATCGAGCTCATGATGAAATCGAGCGCGTCGCTGGTCGAGGCGATGTTGGGGGCAAAGCCGCCCTCATCGCCGACCGACGTCGCCAGGCCCTTGTCGTGCAGGCCCTTTTTCAGCGTGTGGAAGATCTCCGAGCCGCAGCGCACGGCCTCCGCGATCGAGGTGGCGCCGACCGGCACGATCATGAATTCCTGGAAGTCGATGGGGTTGTCGGCATGCTCGCCGCCATTGATGATGTTCATCATCGGCACCGGCAGCACATGCGCCGAGACGCCGCCGACATAGCGGTAGAGCGGCAGGCCGCGCGCATCGGCCGCTGCCTTGGCGACGGCCAGGCTGACGCCCAGGATCGCGTTCGCGCCGATCCGGCTCTTGTTCTCGGTCCCGTCGAGCGCGATCATCGCGCGGTCGACATCGGCCTGGTCCTCGGCCTCGAGCCCCAGCACCGCGTCGGCGATCTCGATATTGACCGCGTCGACCGCCTTCAGCACGCCCTTGCCGAGATAGACGCTCTTGTCACCGTCACGCAGCTCGACCGCTTCGTGCGCGCCGGTCGAGGCGCCCGACGGCACCGCCGCGCGGCCGAACGAACCGTCATCGAGCAACACGTCCACTTCGACCGTCGGATTGCCCCGGCTATCGAGGATCTGGCGCGCATGGATGTCGATGATTGCGGTCACGTTATGATCCTTCTAACGATTGAGGCCCCAGGCAGACGGGGCGAGCCTCTATCGGCTATCATCGGCGGCGGCAATTCGTCTTGGCCGATGGAACCGGGGACCGCGCTGGCCGGTTGAATGTGGACAAGCGAGAAAAGGGCGACAGTGATGGCCAGTGACACCCCCAAGGCTCCCAAGCCCGCGAAGCCGGCCAAGAAGGCCGCGACCACCGCGCCACCGAAAAAAGCCGCTGCCGCCGCCAAGGCCTCGCCTGCACCCAAGCCCCCCAAGGCGGCCGCGACCAAAGCGGCCAGCGCCAAACCCGCCCCCACAAAACCGGCTCCCGCGAAAGCGGCCAAGCCGAAGAAAGGCCCGACCGTGACCACCGCAAACACCTTCAAGGCCGAAACCAGGAACGCGACCCAGACGCTGAAGGACAGCGCCTCGAAGCTCACCAAGGACGCCGGCGAAAAGGCCCGCGCCTATGCCGAGGACGGCAAGGCCCGTGCGGGCGGCGTGCTCGATGAGCTGGCCCGGATGATGACCGAGGCCGCCGGCACCGTCGACGAGAAGCTCGGCGAGCAATATGGCCAATATGCGCGCAGCGCGGCCGGTGGCGTGTCGGATTTCTCCGACTCGCTCAAGGCAAAGAAACTCGATGATCTGATCGAGGATGCGCGGGGCTTCGTGAAGAAAAGCCCGGCGATCGCGATCGGCACCGCCGCCGCGATCGGCTTCGTGCTGGTACGACTGATCAAGTCCGGCCTCGACGCCGCCGACCGCGACGAAGCTTGATTCGGGGCTCGATTTTCTGGGCCTGAACTAACCGTCCGGGGGGAACATGGCCGAGCTACTGCCGGATGACGACAGCAACAGCATCGCGGCCCTGTTTTCGCGCCTGATCGACGATGCCGAGCGCTTCGTCCGGGCCGAGATCAGGCTGTACCGCGCGGAATTTCTGAGCCGCGTCGGCGAGGCGCAGACCGCGATCATCCTCGGCGTGGTGGCGCTCCTGCTCGCCCAGGCGGCGTTTATCGCGACCGTCCTGGGGCTGTTGCTGATCCTGCGGCATCCGCTTGGCGAGGTGTGGGCGACGATCGTCGTGGTCATCGTCTCGCTCTGCATTGCGGCGCTGCTCGTGCGGATCGCCATCGCGAAGGTGCGCAAGATCACCGAGATCAAGGACAAGCCGGAATGACCGGCCCGGAAGAGAATCTTATCGTGCCCGACGATACGGACCTCGCCGTCGCGCGACTCCGGGCGGAGCGGGCGCGGCAGCGGCTCGCCGGCACGCTCGTCGACATCCAGGCCCGGCTCAACCCCAAGGCGCTTGCCCGCGAGGCATTCGACGAGTTGAAGGAAGCCGCGCAGGAGATCGCGCGCGAAGGGATTGACGGGCTGAAGCGCCATCCGCTGACGCTCGCCGGCGTGTCCGCCGCGGCCGGCCTTTTTCTCGCGCGCGGGCCGCTCAAGCACCTCATCGAGGTCTATCTCGATGAAACCCCTGAGCCGCCCGAGAGTTTGAAGCCCAAACGGGCGCGTGCCCGACGGAAAGGACCATCCGAATGAACGCCCCCACGACCAACACCACCACTGCCAAGCCGAAGCGTCCCACACCGCGCACCGCGCTGGAAACCGCGAAGAGCACCGCGAGCGACGCCGTGCGGCGCACCGCCGAGGGTATCGAGGCCAATCCGCTCGCGGTCCTGGTCGGCGGCGTTGCGCTCGGCGTGCTCGCTGGTGCGGTGATCCCGCGCACCGAGCAGGAAGGCAAGCTGCTCGGCCCGGTCGGCAAGCGCCTGACCGACACCGCTTCGGGCGCTGCCCAGGCGGCGCGCGATGCCGGCAAGGCGGAGCTCGATTCGCTTGGCCTGAACAAGGAGGCCGCGCGCGATCAGGTCGGCAAGCTGCTCGACGGCGTGGTCAAGGCATTGTCGAGCGCCGGCGCCGCGGCGGCGGCCAAGGCATCGAATACCAAATAAACGCGCGCGAGCGGTTCACCTCACCGGAATCGCGTTCTAAGGACGGCGGCGACTCCTTCCTGGGAAACGCACTCCATGAGCAAGCTCCACCTCGTTTTCGGCGGTCGCGTCAGCGATCCCCGCGGACTCGACTTCGACGATCTCGACTCGATCGAGATCGTCGGCGTCTTTCCCGACTATAAGAGCGCCGAAAAGGCGTGGCGCGCCGCCGCGCAACGCACGGTCGACGATGCCGAAATGAAGTTCGTGGTGGTGCATCTCCACCGCCTGCTCGAGCCCGATCTGCTGACGCCACCCGCGAAAGGCTAGAGCAAGTTCGACCAAGGTCGAATCGCTCCAGCTTTTTTGTGCGTCGCGTTTTTCGAGCCGCTGGCTGTTCCCGAATAACAGCCCGGTAACAGCCAGCTAACAGCGACCATATTGGCTGTTCTGCCGGAAATGGCCGGCGCGGAATCGTCCTACACTATTCGAGGCTGAGAAAGAGCGAGGCGGGCCCGCGTAAGCGCCGCCTGATCCCACGCTGCCATGGTCCGCTGCGATGTTGAATCAACCACGGTCGCAGAATCCGTCCTGGCCGATGCACCCCGGAGCCTTATGCCTTGCGGTAGGTCCAGGCGAGCAGCGGCCGCGCCAGCGCCATGCCGGCGAGAAGGCCGCCGATCGGCTCGACGATCGTCACCGACAGCTCGAAGCTTTGCGCGGCGATGGAAAAGGCGATCTGGATCGCCAGCCAGACCCCCGCCAGGATGCCGATCTGCGCCCAGCGGCCATGGCCCTGCGCGATGGGGAACGCGCGCGGCACGCCGTAGAGCATGAAATAGGCGCCGATCACCGCGAACACGGCCGGGTCCAGTCCCGCGCTGGGCACGCCGGAGCTCCAGGTCAGGATCAGCCGCGCCAGCGCGCCGCCATAGGCGCCGGCGACGAAGATCGCGCCCAGCCCAACGGGCCGGACCGCCTTTTCGACGAAGCGACCCGTGATCAGCAGGAAGATCAGGTTGAAGATCGCCGAGACGAAATCGCGCGCCAGAAAGACGGAGGCCAGCGGAGACAGCCACGACCGCAGCGCATCGTCACGCCAGCCCCCGGCAATGAAGGACTCCGGAATGAAGCCGAACAGGAACGCAGCCGCGTCGAGGCCAACGACCGCGGTAGCGAGCAGCACCGTGAACACCGACAACGCGACCAGCGCATCGGTGAAACGTCCGCGCGGAAGATCGATTCCGTTCAGATAAACTCGATCTTGGAGACGACATAATAACGGTCGCCCGACGGCACCGTCACCTCGACCTCGTCATCGACCTTGCGCCCGATCAGCGCGCGGCCGAGCGGCGAATTGTAGGAGATGCGCCCGCCCTTGGCGTCAGCCTCGGTCTGGCCGACGATCTGGTAGCGGACCGGCTTTTCGTCCTCGTCGAGCAACGTCACGGTCGCGGCGAAGACGACCTTGTCGCCCGACAGGTCGCGCGGATCGATCACCTGCGCACGGCTGAGCTTATCCTCGATATCCGAGATCGAGGCTTCGATCTGGCCCTGCCGCTCCTTGGCGGCATGATATTCGGCGTTCTCGGACAAGTCGCCATGCGCGCGCGCTTCCTCGATCGCGTCGACGATGGTCGGACGTTCCGCTTTCAGGCGCTTCAGGTCCGCAGTGAGCCGGTCATAGCCCTCTTGCAGCATCGGCATCTTCTCGACGGTCGCCATCCCTCTAGGTCCTTCGTCAAAATATCTCTTCAAGCCGGCCCTTCTCGGACCCGCCGCACGTTTCTCTCATGTCGGGGAATTATTTGTGCGAGTGCGAATAATAGGATTGCAGCGGCCGAACTTCAAGGCTGCGTGTCGCGAGCGCCACGATCGCCTGTGCCGCAGCGACACTGGCGGGCGCCGTGGTGAAATACGGGATCTTCTGCGTGAGCGCGCAGGCCCGGATCGGCTGCGAATCCTTGAGCGATTGCCAGCCCTCGGTCGTGTTGAAGATCAGGTCGATTCCGCCATCCTTGATCCGGTCGACGATATGCGGTCGCCCCTGCGCGACCTTGTTCACCCGTTCGACCAGCACGCCGTGCGCCGAGAGATAATCCGCCGTCCCGCCGGTGGCGACGATGGCAAAGCCGTTCTCGGCGAGCAGCTTCACGCCGGGCAGCACGACCGGCTTGTCGCCGTCCTTCACGCTGACGAACAGGGTGCCCGCCTTTGGCAACACGTTGCTCGCGCCGAGCTGCGATTTGGCGAAGGCCATGACGAAATCACGGTCGATCCCCATCACTTCGCCGGTGGACTTCATTTCCGGTGAGAGCACCGGATCGATCCCGGGGAAGCGGTTGAACGGGAAGACAGCCTCCTTCACCGCGACATAATCGATCGCGCGGTCGATCTTCGGCAGGTCGGCGAGCTTCTCCCCCGCCATCACCCGGGCGGCGATCTTC
>NZ_JAQGLC010000227.1 GCF_028293085.1 Sphingomonas bacterium | reverse complement strand
CGACCGCGCGCTGTTCGAGGCCAAGGCGGCCGGGCGCGACCGGGTGCGCGGTGCCGTCGCGACGGGCCGCATCGCCGCCTGACGACTGCTTGCTCCTCTTCCGCCCCGCGCTTATGGTGAACGGACTGGAGGTGCGCCCATGCGCAATCGTCGTTTCGTTCTGGCCATCGTCGCGGCAGCGTTGCTGATCGCGGCCGCGCGCCACCCCTCCGCCGATATCCGCATCCTGACGCACGACCAGGCCGATCGCGCGCCGCACCGCATCCAGGCCGCGATCGATCTGGGGCTGTTCGCCTTTTCCGTGCTGATCACCTGGACGACGAAGCGCTTCGCCTGATTGCCGCCATGTCCATAATCATGTCCGCAATGAGTTCGACTTGCGCGGAATCGGGCCGCTGCTTACACCAATGTCAATGAACGATCCCGAGAGCGCCTGGCGCGATTCCTATCGTCACCCCACGCCCTGGGACAGCGCCTATCCGCCTTTGTCGATGGTCGATTTCTTCGATCAGGCGGCGGCGCGCGGCGGCACCGCGCCGCTGATCGATTTCCTTGGCCGGCATTACAGCTATGCCGAAACGCTCGACGGTGCGAACCGCGTGGCCGCGGGGCTCAGGGCGCTGGGCTATGGCCCGGGCGACCGGATCGGGCTGTTCCTGCCCAACGTCCCGCATTATCTCGCGGCCTATTACGGCATCCTCAAGCTCGGCGCGACGGTGGTGAATTTCTCGCCGCTCTACACCCCCGCCGAACTCGAGCATCAGGTCGCCGATTCGGGCACGAAATTGCTGTTCACCTTGTCGGCCAGCGCGCTGCTGCCGACCGCGCTCGAGGTGCTCGACGGCTCCAGCCTGGAGCGGCTGATCGTGGGATCGGTCGCCGGCGCCCTGCCCGCGACCAAGTCGGTGCTCTACCGGCTGTTCAAGCGCAACGAGGTGACGAAGCGGCCCGACGACAAGCGCATCATGGCCTTTTCGCAGCTCATCGCGAACGACGGCCTGTGCCCCGTACCGGCGATCGATCCGATGAACGATGTCGCGCTGATCCAGTACACCGGCGGCACCACCGGCACGCCCAAGGGCGCGATGCTCACCCACCAGAATCTCAGCGCCAATGCGCGGCAGGTGATGGGGCTCGATCCGCACCCGCACGAGCCCGACCGGATCCTCGGGGTGCTGCCGCTGTTCCACGTCTTCGCCAATACCTGCGTGCTCAACCGCACGGTGCTCAACGGCGGGTGCATCGTCATGCTGCCGCGCTTCGATGCGGGCCAGGTGCTTGCCGCGATCGACCGGACCAGGGCGACGGCGCTGCCCGGCGTGCCGACCATGTACCAGGCGCTGCTCGATCACCCCAGGGTCGCGACCACCGACTTCTCCTCGCTGCGCGTCTGCATCTCGGGCGGCGCGCCGCTGCCGGCCGAGCTGAAGGCGAAGTTCGAGGCGGCGACGGGTGCGGTCGTGGTCGAGGGCTATGGCCTGTCCGAAAGCTCGGGGGTGATCTCCGCCAACCCCTATGAGGGCGCGGGCAAGTCGGGCACGATCGGGCAACCGATCCCGGGCACCCATGTGCGGCTGGTCGACAAGGCCGATCCGACCCAGCCCACGCCCTTCGGCGAACCGGGCGAGATCGTCACCGCGGGCCCCCAGATCATGAAGGGGTATTGGAACCGCCCCGATGTCGATGGCGAGGTGTTCGTCACCGATGGCGCGGGTCGCCCGTGGCTGCGCACCGGCGACGTCGGCACGATCGACGATGACGGCTTCATCAGGATCGTCGACCGGCTGAAGGACATGATCGCCGTCTCCGGCTTCAAGGTCTTCCCCAGCCAGATCGAGGCGGTGCTCCATCATCACCCGGCGGTGAAGGAGGCGATGGTGATCGGCCTGCCCGATCCCTATCGCGGCGAGCATCCCCGCGCCTATGTCACTCTCAACGACGGCGCCACCGCAACCGGCGAGGAATTGCGCGACTGGCTCAACCCGCAGCTCGGCCGGCACGAGCGCGTCGACCAGGTCGTGATCCGCCTGACCATGCCCAAGACGATGATCGGCAAGCTCAGCCGCAAGGATCTCGTCGCCGAAGTGATGGCGGAAGCCGCCGCCCGTCCTTGACCCTCCTCGCCCGCCTGCCGCATAGCGGCGCGATGGAGATACCGATCGAAGAGCTGTCTTTCGAGGACGCGCTGAAGGAGCTGGAGGCAATCGTCTCGCGGCTCGAAAGCGGCGATGCGCCGCTCGACCAGGCGATCAGCCTGTACGAACGCGGCGACAAGCTCAGGCGGCGCTGCGGCGACCGGCTCGATGCGGCGCAGGCGCGGATCGAGGCGATCCGCCTCGACAGCGACGGCCGTGCCGCCGGCACCCAACCCTTTGCCGCCGGCTGACGGGATGGCGGCGTCCCTGTCGCTGCAGGCGGCGCTCACGCAGGTCGGCGCCGATGTCGATCGGCGGCTCGACGCGCTGCTCGCCATTCCCGACGATCCGCGCGCCAATCTCTACCGCGCGATGCGCCATTCGGCGATCGGCGGCGGCAAGCGGCTCCGTCCGTTGCTGGTGTTCGCCACCGCGCGGCTGTTCGGCGTCGACCGCGACTGCGCCAGCCGCGTCGCGACCGCGATCGAATGCATCCATGTCTATTCGCTGATCCATGACGACCTTCCGGCGATGGATGATGACGATATGCGCCGCGGCAAGCCGACCGCGCACAAGGTGTTCGGCGAGGCGACCGCGATCCTCGCCGGCGATTGCCTCCACGCGCTGGCGTTCGAGATCCTCGCCGATCCGGCGACTCACCCCGATCCGTTCGTCCGCGCCGAGCTGGTGCTCGATCTCGCCCGCGCCTCCGGCCCCACCGGCATGGCCGGCGGCCAGATGATGGATCTGGAGGCGGAGAAATCGAGCTTCGACCTGCCGACCGTCACCCGGCTCCAGGCGATGAAGACCGGCGCGCTGATCGCCTGTTCGGTCGAGTCCGGCGCCATCCTCGGCCGCGTCGCGCCCGAGGGCCGCACGCCGCTGCGCGGCTATGCCCGCGACATGGGCCTCGCCTTCCAGATCGCCGACGACCTGCTCGACGTCGAGGGCGACGAGGCGACCGCGGGCAAGAGACTGCGCAAGGATGGCGCGGCGGGCAAGGAAACCTTCCTGTCGCTGCTCGGCGTCGCCCGCGCACGCGAACAGGCGCGGATGCTGGTCGATCAGGCGGTGCAGCATCTCCAGGGCTTCGGCGCGGAGGCCGATCTGCTGCGCGACGTTGCGCGCTTCACGCTGGACCGCGACCGATAGCCCGCGGCGCGCGCATCGCCGCCCTGGCGTCGCTGGTCGCGGCGCTCGCGCTCGGCGGCTGGCTCTACGCCCCGCACTGGCACCCGTCGGACCGGCTTTTCCCTGTGCAGGGCATCGACGTCTCGCATTATCAGGGCCGGATCGACTGGCCGCTCCTGCCCGGCCAGGGAGTCGACTTCGCCTATATCAAGGCGACCGAGGGCGGCGATTACCGCGACGATCGCTTCGCGGCGAACTGGCAAGGGGCCGGCCAGGCCGGGATCGCGCGCGGCGCCTATCATTTCTTCACCTTGTGCCGGTCCGGCGCCGATCAGGCGGCGAACTTCATCGCCACCGTGCCGCTGGACGCGGCGATGCTGTCGCCGGTGGTGGATCTCGAGGCCGGCGGCAATTGCGCCGGCCGCCCGTCCAGAGCGGCCTTCCTTGCCGAGGTCACGACCTTCATCCAGCGGGTCGAGGCGCGCTTCGGCAAGCCGGTGACGCTCTATCTCACCCGCGAGTTCGACACCGACTATGCGGTGAGCGCGAACATCCCGCGCCGCCTGTGGTTGCGCCGGCTGATTCTCGAGCCCGGCTGGGGTGCCCGCCCCTGGTCGATCTGGCAGGCCTCCAGCTTCCGGCGCCTGCGCGGCGTCCCCGGCCGGGTCGACTGGAACGTGGCGCGGCCTTGACACCGGCACGCGCCCCTCGCAGTCCCTGCATCCTCCAGCGCGCTTGGCAAAGGCAGCCGACATGACCATTCGTACCGGCGTCTATCCCGGCACCTTCGATCCCGTCACGCTCGGGCATATGGACATCATCCGGCGCGGCGCGACCCTGGTCGACCGGCTCGTCATCGGGGTGACGACCAACCCGTCCAAATCGCCGATGTTCAATCTCGAGGAGCGCATGGCGATGGTCCAGCGCGAGGTATCGGGCATCGGCGGCGAAATCCATGTCGTCAGCTTCGATTCGCTGCTGATGGACTTTGCCGAGCGCGAGGGCGCCAAGGTGATCGTCCGCGGCCTGCGCGCGGTGGCCGATTTCGAATATGAATATCAGATGGCGGGGATGAACCAGCAGATCAATCCGCGGGTCGAGACGGTGTTCCTGATGGCCGATGTGTCGCTGCAGCCGATCGCGAGCCGGCTGGTCAAGGAGATCGCGCTTTATGGCGGGCCGATCGATCGGTTCGTGCCCCCCAGCGTGGTCGGCGAGGTCGCCGCGCGGGTCGAGGTGATCGGGCGCAAGGGATCCTGAAACGCGCCGCCACACCTTGGCCATGGTTGGGGCGGATGAGCGGCCACGTTCAGATTGGCGCAAGCGGGCATTTGCTCTAAGCGCGCCGGGAAGCCAATGTTTTGCGGGCCAGTTTGCGGGGTTAAGATGCGTTTTATTGCCAGCCTGATTGCGTTGATGGGAGCCCTGCTCGCCGGTCCCGCGGTTGCGCAACAGACCTTGGATGTCGCCGTCGCCAATCGCGCGCCGGTGCCGTCGATGACCGATCCGGAGAACCTCCTCTATCTCGATCTCTCTACCGGCGGCCGCGTGACGATCTGGCTGCGCCCCGATGCCGCGCCCAAGATGGTCGAGCGGGTCAAGACGCTGGCGCGCCAGCATTTCTATGACGGGCTGCTGTTCCACCGCGTGATCGAGGGCTTCATGGCGCAGGGCGGCGACCCCAAGGGCGACGGCACCGGCGGATCGACGCTTCCGAACCT
>NZ_JAQGLC010000197.1 GCF_028293085.1 Sphingomonas bacterium | reverse complement strand
GTGCGGTTGGTGCCGAAGTTGCGCAGGTTGAGCGTGGTGCCGGCATTGTTGTTGGTCGTCGTGCCCGACGTGCGGCCGGAGTTCGATCCGAGGAACACCGGCAGTTTGTTGAGGCCGTCCGGGATGTTCGACGGGGTGGTCGCCTTCAGCTCTTCGGAGGAAACGACGGTGAGCGGGGTCGGCGCGGTGGTGTTGTTCGAGATCAGCGAGCCGGTGACGATGATGTCTTTTTCGGGCGCCGCGGCATCTGGCGCATTGGCGGGCAGCGTCTGGGCGCCGGGAGCCGGCTGGGCGTCGGCGCTGGCTTGTGGCTGCACCGCGGCGGCGGTTTGCGCGAATGCTGCGGACGGGCTCAAGACCGCGAGAAGCGCAATCATCGAGCAGCCAAGCCCCAGATCCAAGGATTTCTTCATTGCTATAGCCTCCCCTATCTTGTGAGGCGCTTATCTGCGCCATTTTTACTATGGTAATTCTTGCGATATCTATAGAAGTCGCGCCATTACTCAGGAATGCTAAGTCGACCCAATCGATCTGGATGTCAAAACGAGCAGCCCATCATCGTTCATTCAGTGAGAGGTTGGCGGTTTCGCGCTCCATTGCTGCCCCGGAACGACGCGGTGGACGCAGGATCGGCATGACCCGAATGCCTCCTCACTCACTGGATGAGAGGCGGGACTGGATGATGAGTCGCGGGCATACCGGGAAAATACGGAATGGCGGACCGAGGGCGTCAGCCGGTAGTTGGACGGGTCCGCCGGTGTTACCCTTTTCTCTCGGTGGTGGAGCTAGGCCGGGTCTTTAGGCGAGTGTCCCGGCCTAGTTTTCCCTTCTGACGCGGCCACGCGCCCGCCGGATTACCGGGCAGCCGATCCTCCGGCCTTTTCCTTCTCGATCCGCAATTCTCCCAGCGCCTTCATATCGGCCGGAAGCGTTTGCTCGCCCGGCGCGATACCGTTCGCGCTGAGCAGATAGGCCGCGATCTCGACATAGGTGCCGAGTGGGAGCCGCCCGGGTGAATCGGGCGGCATTGCGGCGCGGGTGAAGCCGATCAGCGCGCTCGGCGGCCGACCGAACCATTTGGCGCGAAACGCCTCGCCCTTCAGCGGCGGCCCGCCGAATTCCCCGTCATTGAGATTGGCGCCGTGGCAATCGGCGCAGTTCGCCTTGTATTCGGCAAGGCCGCTCGCGGCTTGCGCGGCGGTGAACGAGGCGGGAGCCGGATCGGTCGCCTGCGCAGGGGCCGACCGCGCCGTCGCGATGCCCGCCGCGGCGATGAACAGCGCCACCGGCCCGGCAATCGACAGCGCGCTTTTCCTCCAAGCCTTCACGATCCCGCTTCCTTCGATCCGTTTTCGGTTTCACGATCGGAACTAGGCTTCGGGTGGGCGGAGAAACAGGTCAAAACAGTGCGGGCCGAGCCTCTCACCTGGTGAGAGACCCGGCCCGCCATTGCCGAAGCCTCAGAACCTGGCCGTCGCGCCCGCGTAGAAATAGCGGCCGCGCGGTTCGTAGATGCCGGTGAAGGCACCCACGCCCGTCGCCCCGAGCGGGGGCTTCAGGTTGGTCAGATTCTCGACGCCGAGATAGAAGTTGAACTTGTCGTTGGCGTCGATGCCGAGCTTCACATTGTGGTAGAAGACCTGCGGATATTTCGCCGGCAGCGAATAATCGGCATTCTGCGGCGGATTGCCCTGGAAGCTGTACAGATCCTCATAGAAGTTGACGACCGCCGGACCGATATAACGCATCTGATAGGCGAGCTGGATCGGCCCGGTCTTCAGATCCACGTTCCAGTTGAACTGGTCCTTCTGATCGCCGACCTCGCCCTGGATCCGGTCGGCCTGAGCGGGGTTCGCCGGATCGAGGAAGGCATCGTTCTGGAGCGAATGAGTCCACACGAAATGCGAACCAAGCCGCCCGATGCCGATATCGTGGCTGTAGGAGATATCGACATCGATGCCGCGCACCTTGAGCGACGCATAGTTCAGCAAGGTCTGTTGCAGGGTGCCTTCGAGGATTTCGAACGGGACTTCGCCGGCCGGGCCGCCCTGGGCGCCGGCCCGCTGGAACAGGCCGCAGAACGGGTTGGTGAGCGTGGGCGCATCATAGCAGGCATCGACGATCTGCTGCGCCGAGGGCGCGGTGATCACGTCGTTGACCTTGATATTATAGTAATCGACCGAGATCGACAGTCCGGGCACATAGCTCGGCGAATAGACCCCGCCATAGGTAAAGGAGTCCGACGTCTCCGCGCGCAGGTTCGGGTTGCCGCCGCTCACGATTTCGAGCGACTGGATATGGACGAAATCATAGCCGGTCGGGCGCCCCGCCGCGGCGCAATTGGCGGCGCGGGTCGATGAGCCGGTGCCGATGTTGCGTGCCGAGCACGGATCCGTGAAGCCGGCGGGGCTGAAATTCTGCCCCTGCGGCGTGTAGAGATCGACCGCGTTCGGCGCCCGGACCGCGCGGGCATAATTGGCGCGCAGCCGCAGGTCGTGGAACGGACGCCAGTCGCCGCCGACATTATAGGCGGCCACGGTACCGGTACTGCCCTGATAACGCGCGACCCGGCCGGCTGCGTTGATCGTCAGCTCCTCGGCGAAAGGCAGGTCCTTGAGGATCGGCAGGCGCAGCTCGCCATAGGCTTCCTTCACGACGAAGGCTGGCGGCGTGAAGGTCGGGATCGAGTTGTAGAAGGTCAGCCCGGCCTCGATCAGCGGATCCTCCTGGAAGCGTGCCGTCTCGCGGCGATATTCGGCGCCGATCGCGAAGCCGACCGGGCCGCCCGGCAGGTTGAGGAAGCCGCTGGTATCGCCCGAGACGAAACCGCTGGCGACGAACTGGGTGATCTGGCCGCGCGAGATCGTGTCCTGCACGACATATTTGCGGGCCGCCTCGGAGATATTGCCCTCACCGAACAGGTTGATCGGCACGCACTGCGCGACATCGTTGGCGAGATTGCCGGTCGAGATCGCGTTCGACGGATCGATCGCGATGCGCGCGGCGGGATCGAACGAAGAACGGCAGACGATCTGGCCCTGCGCATTGCGCGCGACGTCGTTGGCGAGGAAGAAGCGCTGGACGTTGAGGTTGCCCAGCACCTTGGTGGATTCGTCGAACTGGCCGTAATTGGCCGACAGTTCGTAGCGCCAATCGTCGTTGAACTCGCCCTTCAGACCGCCGACGAAGCGCCAGGTTTCGCGCTTCGCCTCTTCGTTGCGGAAGCCGAGCCCGGTCAGGTTTTCGCGCAGGCTGAAGCGTCCCGAATCGCTGACATTCGCCGCCGGGTTGGCGGCGAGCGTCTGCGCCGTGATCAGCGCGCGCGCCTGGGCGCTGAGGAACGGGTTGTCGAAACGGATACGCTCGCGCGGATCGCCGCCAAGCGTCGTGCCCTGGATGAAGGCCGGGCCGCTCACGCTGCGCAGCGTATCGGTGCGGACATATTTCGCTTCGAAGAACGGCACCAGCGCCGGCGAAATCTCGAAATGACCGAGCATGTTGGCGCTGTAGCGATCGAGCCGCGGCAGGATGCCGAGGATCGTGCCCTCGCGCCCGGTCGAGCCGTTGCCGCCGAGGAAGTTGCCATTGGGTGCGATGCCGACTCGCGTGCCAGTCTGCGGCGTCAGCGTGCCGTCGGGCTGGAAAAGATAGGTGCAGTTGAATGCCGCGCCCGCTGCATCGCGGCCGCAGGCGCCGGTCGGGCTGGCGACGCTGAACAGGCCGCCATTGGCGAGCGTCGCGGCGCGGACGTCGTTGAGCAGCAGGCGATCCGGGTTGCCGTCGCTGCCGTTCGGCGTACCCGCGGGATCGGTGTCGACCACCACGAAGGTGGTCGGCTTGCGCAGATCGGCGCGGTCCGAGGCGTAGAAGTCGCTCTGATGCGCATATTCGAGATTGACCGCGATATTGCCACGGCCTTCCGCGAAGTTCCTGCCCGCGACGATGCTGCCGAAATAGGCGCCGGCATCGCCCTGCTCGCTGATGCCGCTCTGCGCGTGCAGGGCGAGGCCATCATAATGATCCTTCAGGACGAAGTTGACCACGCCGGCGATCGCGTCCGATCCGTACACGGCCGAACTGCCGCCAGTCACGACGTCGACCCGGTCGATCAGGTCGGTCGGGATGGTGTTGATGTCGGGCGAGACGGCGTTGCCGAGGATGTCGGCGCCGACATGCCGGCGGCCATTGACCAGCACCAAAGTGCGCTGTGTGCCGAGGCCGCGCAGATCGAGCAGGTTGAGGCCGGCCGTGCCGAGGAAACGGGTCGAGTTCTGCTGGCTGAAAGTGTTGTGCAGTGCGGGCAGATCGTTGAGCGTGTCGCCGGTCGAGACGCGGCCGGTCTGGCTCAACTCGTCCGCGGTCAGCGAGACGATCGGGACCGGTGATTCGAGGTTCGGCCGCGCGATGCGCGAACCGGTGACGACGATATCGTTATTCTCCCCGGGCTGATCGGCTGCGGGTGCCGCGACGGCGGGATCGGCCGATTGTGCGAAGGCGGCGGGCGCGAACGCGCACCCCATCGCGACGACTGCGACCGACCGCAGGACGGTGGTCGTCAGATATATGCTCTTCTTCATTCTCAAGCTCCTGTTGCTGGGTCCCGGCCCGTCGTCGCGGCGGGTGGGCCAGGCTCGCCGCGGCCCCTCGGGCGGCGAACCAATGGGTCGTGCCTGCAACGCGGGCGTCCTCAGCGACAAGCAATTTCTGGTACTAAACGTACTAAAAACGGTCAGGTGCGGCGAATGTGCAACAGGATGAACCGCAACGCATGCCAATCGTAACGCGCGGGCGTGCTTTGGTACGTTACGATCCATATTGCGGCGATTTTCCGGGGTCATTCTCGCCTTTTCGGCGATCCGCCGGGCCGTTGGGCGGCCCGAGCGGGCCGCTCGGCGGCGCGGAGTGACGGTCGCGACATGACATTGGACGCTCGGCACTTTCCGGCCGGTCCGGTCCCAACGCCCGCGATAGCTTCCGGCGATGAAGGCAAATCGCGACAATCAGCCTGACGCAAGACGTGCGCGGAAGCCGGAGGCCCCGCGTCCGCCGCGCGCGATCGGCGCTGCGGCATCGCGCCCTGCCGACGCCTGGATCGGATTGCCGCCCGGGCTCTATTGAGCCGGAAGGCGCAGCAGGACGGTCGGCTCCTGCGCGACCTCGCGCGGCGCCGTGACATTCTCGTACCGGTCCCATTGGGCATTGGCGACGACCAGCAGCGCGCCGCCCGCCAGGCGCGCGACCTGGGTCGGATCGGTCATCGGCCCGGCGCGGGCGATGACCCGCGCCGCCATCGCCGTCGTGCCGGCGCGATCCAGGTCGATCGCGATCATTCTTGCCGGCTGCCAGCCATTCTGGATCGCGACGATCCGGCCGTCCCGCCAGACCAGCCCGTCAAGACCGTCGATCGCGACACCCGGCGCGGTCGCGAGCGGCTGGGTGGCACCCGTGGCAAGATCGACGATCGCGATCCCATAGGCATAATCGGCGACATAAAGCCGCTTCCCGTCGGGTGAGGTGACCATGCCTTGCGCGCTCCGCAGCACGCCTGGGGCAAGCAATGTCTCCAGCGCCTTGCAGCCGGGCCGACAACGATAGACACCGCCGCTCCTGCCGTCGGCGGCGAACGCCGTTCCGTCGGCCCCGACCGCGACGTCGCCGATCGACAGCGCCTCGCCTGCCGGCCCCGGAAGGAGCGCGCGATCGCCGGTATCGAGCGACAGTCTCAGCAAGCCTCCCGCGCCGGACCCACCGGGCGCTTTCGGATCGAGCGCCGCCCAGAGCAGCCGGTGGCGCGGATCGATCGCGAGTGCGAGCGGCGAGCCGAAATCGGGCGGCAACTTCAACGCGACGGAGACCGCCCCCTTGCCGTCGATCCGATAGAGGGTGCGGTCGACGACGCTCGACACATAGGCGGCCTGGCGTCGATCGTCATAGGCGACGCCCTCGATCAACCGGATCGTGGCGGGCAGCGTCGCCCATGGCGTGCCGCGCGCCACGGGGGTGCGATTGGCGGTGAGCGAGACAAGGAGCGGGTCGCTCGCCGGGGCAGCCAGTTCGGCAGCGATGGCCGCCTCATTCTCTTCGGTCACCGTGCCGCCCTGCACCGCAAGCCGCGTCAGCAGCAGGCGAGCCCGTGCCGGATCATGTGCGCGCAATGCCGCGCCGGCGGCCGAGAGCAACAGCCCGTTATTGCCGGGCGATGCCGCGATCGCCTGATCGAATGCGGCTTCGCTGTCGGCCGGGTGTTCCGCGGCAATGCTACGCGCCGATTGCCAGAGCGCCCTGACGCCGAAGAACCCGTCTTGCGCCCCTGTCGCGACGAGCAGGGGAACAAGCGCGCTCAACGCCACTGCACGCCGCCAGCGGGACCGGTCTTCCCCCTTCATATCCGAGCGGCTTGCTGGCGCGGCGAGGGTGCTGCTAAGCGCGGTTCGCAGGATGGGGAATGCCGTTGGCCGATCATGACCTGACCCTCACCGATCATGAGGGGACCTTCCTGGCGCTGGTGCTGCGCATCCAGCCGGTGACCGCCTATCTGGTCTCGAAAATCTATGACGGATCGCCGGTCAGCAATTTCAACACCAGCAAGGGCAAGATCTATCCGCTGATCCGCCGATTGGCCGAGCGCGGCCTGTTGGAGAAGCAGACGGTCGCGGGCGACGCGCGCGGCACGGAACAGCTGAGCTGCACCGCGCTGGGCGAGGACGCGGTGCGCGCCTGGGTCAGGGAGATCAGGCCCGGCCATTTGCTGCTCGAGGACCCGCTGCGCACCAAGGTCCAGTCGTTCGACCTGCTCACCGAGCGCGAGCGGATCGACTGGATCCTCGAGGCCAAGGACCGGCTCACCGCCCAGATCGAGGGGCTCGAACGCTATGAGGAGGGTGTCTCCGTGCCGTTCAAGGCCTTTGTCCACGACAATGCGGTCCGGTCGCTCAGGGCGCGGATCGCCTGGCTGGATGCGATGCTGAGCAGTTTGCTGCGCGGCGAGAGCGGGGATCACTAGAACCCGTTATTGGTCATCATGTCGCGCACGACCCGACGATAGCTGCGCCCTACGGGCAGATTGTTCCCGGCATCGGTGGTCAGCTGATAGCTGCCGGTCGCGAGCCGCCGGATCGAGGCGATGCGATCATGGTTGACGATGTAGGAGCGATGGATCCGCGTGAAGCGCAGCGGATCGAGCTGCTCGAGGATCGCGGTCAGCGATTCGCGGTGGAGATAGCTCGCCTCGCCGAGGAACAGGCGGACATATTCGCCCTCGGCGGCGACCCAGTCGACCCGGTCGAGATCGACCCGGACGGTCTCGCCGCGGCGCTGTACCCAGATGTGGCGATGTTCGGCGACGTCGCTGCTCCGTTCGCGGCGGAGCGCGTCGAGCTGGCCCGCGAGGTCGGTCAGGCGGCTCCGGGCGCTGCGGTCCTCGATCGACTGGCGGATGCGGTCGATCGCAATCTGCAGGCGGCCGAGCCGGATCGGCTTGGTGAGGAAATCGATCGCCCCGGTTTCGAACGCGGTGGCGGCGAAATGCGGATAGGCAGTGACGAAGACGATCAGCGGCGGCGCCCCGCTGGTCCGTGCCAGCTCCTCGACCACGTCGAATCCGTCGAGCGCGGGCATCTCGACATCGAGCAGCACCGCGTCGGGCGCCAGCGACGCGATCTCGGCCAGCGCCGCGGTGCCGCTGGCGGCGCTGCCGACCACCTCTACCCCCTCGATGCGCTCGAGCAGGTCCTGCAGCCGCTGGACCGCGAGCAGTTCGTCGTCGCAGAGCAGGAGCCGGATCATCGCGTCAGCCCGCCGTCGACCAGGGGATTTCGATCACGACGAGAAAGCCGCCATCGCCCTGGCGCTCGGCCAGGAAGATGTGATCCCGATCGAACCTGGCCTCGAGCCGTTCGGCGACGTTGGTGAGGCCGACACCGGTGCCCGGGGTGGACGGCAATCCTCCCTCCGCCGCGCTGTTCTGCACGGTGATGCGCAGCCGATCTCCTTCATGCCGCGCGGTGATCTTCAGCCTGACCGGCTCCAGGCTGGTCGCGACGGCGTGGCGAACGACATTTTCGATGAGCGGCTGGGTGACGAGGCTGGGGACCAGCGCATTGCGCACGTCGTCGGGCACGTCGATCTCGACCTGCAGCCGATCGGGGAAACGCAGCGTCTCGATCGCGAGATAGAGCGACTGGAGCTCGATCTCCCGTTCGAGCGGGATATCCTCATGCGGATCGAGCGAAAGGCCGGCGCGCAGGAAATCGGCGAGATTCTCGACCATCGCCTCGGCCGTTTCGGGCTCGCGCCGCGAGATCAACGCGGCAATCGAATTGAGCGTGTTGAACATGAAATGGGGGTTGAGCTGATAGCGCAGCGCCCGCAGCTGCGCGGTATGGGCGACGCGCTGCAGGTGCGCGATCCGCCGTTCGCGTTCGCCGAGCTCCAGGCTGGTGGTGACCGCGAGCACCAGGGCGCAGAGCGCCGCATAGGACCAGAACCATTGCAGCAGGGCCGCGAAATAGAGCCCCACCGAAAAGGACTCCATGTTCGATTCGGGGATGAAGACCTCGAACACCGCGAGATTGACCGCGCCGTGCAGGAAACAGCCGATCAGCGCCGCCGCCGCCGCGGTGAGCAGCTTGGTCCGCATCGACTTCCCGGCCAGCCGGCGCAACCGATCCGCGATGACGAACGAGAAGCCGATCGCGATGATCGTCACGCACAGACGCGGCAGCAGATAGGAAAGCTTCTCCTCCTCCCCCATGTTCAACCGGCGCAGGATGGTCAGGATCGAGAATTGCGTCGTCCAGAACAGCAGGATGAACCACGTCATCGTACGACGGACCAATCGCCTGCTTTGGGTTCCGTCGGGCAGGGCTTCGATATTCACGTGCATCGTCCATCGTAACCGTCGACACCTTAACGGGTAAACAGCGCCGCCGTGACGTTGATCGGCCACAGCATGCCGTTCGCGCCATTTATGCCGTTCGTTTGGGCGTCAGCGCTGTTCGCGGCATCGCAGGTGAGCCGCGGTGCTGCATGAGTATCATACACTCCATGCACGGCACAGCGCCCCGTTCCGCAATCGCCTCCCGCCCCGCCGCCCCGCCGCGGATGCCGGGTGCGGAGGGCCGTCGCCCGCTGATCAAGCGCGGCGCGCTGACCGCGACCTTCGACCCGCTCGAAATCTGCTGGAACGGCCAGCGTGTGCCGCTGTCGCCGCTCGAGGCCGCGATCCTCGCCCGGCTGATCAAGCGCGAACGCGCCACCTGGGCCGATCTGCGCCAGTTGCTGATCGACAATGACGCGCGGCCCGACACCTGCGAGGTGTTGATCTTCCGGATCCGGCGCAAATTCGCGGCGATGGGCGCGAGCAACCCGCTCGACACGATCCGCGGCTGGGGCCTGCGCCTGCGGGTCGAGCGCGACGCGCGGGGATCGCGATCGCTGTGGATCGGCGCCACCGAGGTGATGGACTGGACCGCGGGAGCATGACGCGCCGCCTGGCCGCCGCCATGCTGATTGCCGCCATCGCCGCGACGCCCGCCTGGCCGGAAACCGCGCCGGGCCCGACACCAACGCCGACGCCCGCCCCATCCCCTTGCGCCAACCGCGCTTTTCCCATGCTCGGTTTCTGGGCCGGCGGGTGGAACGCCCAGGGAGATGCCGCGCCGGTCATCGCGGCGCGTTCCCACGCCGGGAAGCGCAATGGCGGCTGCACGATCCTCCAGAACTGGATTCGGTCGAACGACACTCGCGGGAGCAGCCAGAGCATCTAGGATCGTCGCGCCCGCGGCGCGCGAAGCACGCCGTTATCGGGCGACTGACAGGAACGCCGGCTCCCTCTCCTGATGGGCGCCCAGCAGATCGCCCAGTTCGGCTGCGGTGACCGGCATCGACAGAAGATAGCCCTGCAGCAGGTTGCACCCCGCCCGTGCCAGGAATCTGCGTTGTTCCGCGGTCTCCACGCCTTCGGCGGTAACCTGCATGCCGCTTGCCCTGGCGAGATCGACAATCGCCTGGATGATCGGGCTGCCGCCATTGTCCATGTCGATGCCGTGGACGAAGGATTGATCGATCTTGATCCGGTCGACCTCGAACTCGCGCAGATGGCTGAACGAGGAATAGCCCGTCCCGAAATCGTCGAGCGCGATTTCGATGCCCTTGTCGCGCAACGCCGCGATGTTGGCCCGGCAATGCGCGGCATCGTCCAGGAAGCTGGTCTCGGTGATCTCCAGCTCGAGGCGCTCGGGCGCGAGCCCGGTCCGCGCCAGGATCGCCAGGACCCGGTCGGCGAACCGTTCGTTGCGCAGCTGCACCGCGGAAACGTTGACCGACACAGAGTGGATCGGCCAGCCGACCGCGGTGCGACAGGCCTGTTCTAGCACCCATTCCCCGAGCGGCTCGATCAACCCGGTCGCCTCGGCGATCGGGACGAAGGTCGATGGCGGCATCACGCCGTTGTGCGGATGGCGCCAGCGGACCAGTGCCTCGGCGCCAGCGATCCGCAGGGTCTGTGCGGCATAGACCGGCTGGTAGACGAGATCGAACTGGTCGCCCGCCAGCAGCGCGGCGCGGAGATCCCGCTCGACCTCCTGGCGGTGGCGGATGGTCGCGTCCATCGCCTCGGCGAAGAAGACGTAGCGACCACGCCCGGCCGCCTTTGCCTCGTACAAGGCGATATCGGCCTTGCGCGCGAGCTCGGTGCGGTCGGTCGCGTCGAACGGCGCGATCGCCACGCCGATGCTGACCCCAATGTTCAGCCGGGTGCCCAGGAGATCGAACGGCTCGTTCACCGCCTCGACGATGCGCATGCACAATATCTCGGCCTCGGCGGGCGAGGCGACATCCGACTGGATGATGGCGAACTCGTCGCCACCGATCCGCGCCACCAGATCGGTCGCGCGGGTCGCGTCGGACAGGCGGCGGCCCATGGCACAGATCAGCGCGTCGCCGGCGGGATGGCCGAGCGAATCATTGACGTTCTTGAAGCGATCGAGATCGAAATAGAGCAACGCCACCGATCTGGTGCTGCCGCGCGCATCGGCGAGCGCGCGCGTCAACCGATCCTCGAACAGCGCGCGGTTGGCGAGGCCGGTCAGCGCATCGTGAAAGGCGAGATGCTCGGCCTGGGCCCGGCTCGCCTCGAGCTGCAGCGCGCCGCGCCGGATCCGCCGCAGCAGCCAGCCGACCGTCGCGAGGATCAGGAGCAGTGCGCCGGCCGACGCCGGTACGATGCGCCGGACCATGATCCCACCCGGGGTGAAGGGGGTCCAGACGAAATAGCCCAGGACCACGCCCGAGCGCGAGGCGATCTGGATCGCGCGCTGGCCCGCGTCGGCATGGGGCGACAGCGCGAAGCGCGCATCCTTGAACTGATATTGCTGTTCGAGCGCCTTCACGAACGACCCGTCGAGATGGCGCACGCTGACGTGCAGGAATTCCTGACCGGGCACCTGCCCCAGCGCGCCGTGATCGGAGACGATCGGCTTGATGCTGACGATCGACGGATGGCCGGCCACGATGGCGAGATCGGAAGCACCGGCACTGCGAGCGGACGGACCGATATCGCCGGGCGAAGGGTGCCGGAGCCTGTAGCGAAGATCCGGGATCATGCGCGCGGCAATCGGCTCGAGATAGCGGCCATAGTCCGTCGGTGCGACGCGGCGGCCATTGCGCATCGCGTAGACCGGCCGATCATGGCCATCGATGACGAAGGCCTCGTCATGCTTGTTATAGGTATGCAGCCAGATGCCGAGATTGGCGTCGAGCCAGACGGGATCGGGCGCGGGCCTGAGCATCTGCCGCACGGCATCGTCCCAGATCGTCACGGCTTCCTGATCGTGCGCGATCTGGACGGCGCTCAGCTTCAGCGCTGCCGCCACCATCCGCTCCTGACGCTCGGCCGCGAGCTGGTTCGCCTGGGACGCCGACAAGAAAACCACGAGGGCAAGCAGGCCGGCCATGGCAATGACAGCCGCAAGCGCAGGCAGAGCGAGCCGTGCGAAGGACGTCGGGCGGGGCTTACGTCGCGCCGCTGGGTCGACATAGGCTGACATTGCAATGGCATGGCGGGGAAGCGCTTAAGAAGCCGTTTAGACAGAGCCCGAGCGACGCGCGCTGTGGGAGCGGCCAGGTATGGACGGCACGCTGACAGGGCGCGGCGATATGTTGAATCAAGCCCCTGGGGTCGCCAACCCAGCGGTCGGGGCCTGTGTCTTCGCGTCCAAAGGAAGAAAGACCCTCACCCAACCCTCTCCCGCGAAAGCGGGAGAGGGCTGAGGAGCGCCCTTACTTCTTCTCGGTGAAGCGCTTCACCTTGACCGGCAGGTCCTTGCCCTTGGTCCGGCGCGAGGGAATCTGGACCGGGTTCTTCTTCTTCCACTGCGCCCAGGTCATCGGGCCGTCGGGCGTATCGATGATCGTGTCGTCGATGCTCATGGCTTCGGCACCTCCACCGCATTGTTGGACCGGTCGCGATCGGGCAGCCGGTGATCGGGATCGAGCTCGGCGCGGACCAGCTTGCCGCCCGTCACCGGAACGTCCGTCGCGGCCTGGCGGATCCAGGTCTCGACCGGCAGGCGCTGGTCGCGCGTCGTGCCGTCGGCGAAGGTGAGGCGCAACGTGACCGGCATGACCAGCCGGTCGCGGCTCTCGACCTTGACCAGCCAGCCCGAAGCTGGATCGGCGCCGACCGGGCGAACGCTCGCCACCGCCAGATCGAGCTGCCAGTTGTTCGCATACCAGCCGCGCCACCACCAGCTCAGATCCTCGCCCGAATCGCTCTCCATCGCGCGGAAGAAATCGGCGGGCTTGGGATGCTTGAACGCCCAGGCCGCGACGAAGCGGCGGAAGGCGGGATCGAAGACCTCGGGGCCCAATATCTCCTCGCGCAGCAGTTTCAGCCCGAGTGCCGATTTGAAATAGGTGACCGGGTGGCGCCATTTCTCGACGACCGTATCGGCGCGCGACAGGATCAGCGGGGCGGCCGGATCGGCGAGCACGGGCAGGATCTCGTCGACCGGATTGCCGCCACCGGGCGCGAACTCGCTGTCGCGCTTGGGCGCATATTCGCCCTTGTTGAACTCGTCGGATTCATAGGTGTCGATGAAGGTGTTGAAGCCCTCGTCCATCCAGGCGTCGCGGCGCTCGTCGAAACCGACGATCATCGGGAACCAGCTGTGCCCGATCTCGTGCGCGCTGATCCAGAACAGGGTCTTGCCGGCATCGGGCACGCCGTCGAACACGATGCCGGGATATTCCATGCCGGTCGCCGGCCCGGCGATGTTGATCGCGGCGGGCCAGGGATAGGGATAATATTTGGCGGAGAAGCGCTCGACCGCATGCTTCATATATTCGGTCGAGCGGCCCCAGCGGTCGTTGCCTTGGCTCTCGGCCGGATAGAGCGACATGGCCAATGGGGTTTGGGCCATCGCGGTCTTGCCGCCCGGCAGGTTGATCCGCGCGGCATCCCAGGCGAACACGCTCGACGCGCTGAACGCGACGTCGCGGCTATTCTCCATGCGGAAATGCCAGGTCAGCGTACCGCCCTGCTTGGGCCGGGTCGCGGGATCGCCGATCTCGCTCGGCGCGCGGATCGCGACCGTCGCATCGCTCGCCCGCGCCTGGGCGAGCCGGGCGATCTGGGTTTTCGTGAGAACCTCCGCCGGGTTCACCAGCGCGCCCGAGCCGGCGACGATCATGTCGGACGGGACCGTCACCCAATAATCGAAAGTGCCGTATTCGAGGTAGAATTCCTGGGCGAGATAGGGAAGCGGATCCCAGCCGCGCAGATCGTCATAGACCGCCATGCGCGGATACCATTGCGCGATGTCGTAGATCTCGCCGTCCTTTACCTTGCCCCAGGCGGTGCGCCCGCCGAACAGGCCGGGGACGGTATAATGATAGCGGATCGTCACCACCGCCTTGCCGCCGCTGGCGAGCGGCGCGGGCAGGCGGAGCTGGGCGCGGGCATCGCTGATCAGCGGCGTGACCGCTACCGCGCGCGGGCCGATCCGTATCGTGGCGGAATCGATCGTCATCCCGTCAGTAAAGCCGCGCGTCATCCCGCCCCGCGAAAGGGCCCCGCGCGATCCAGGCTTGTAGAGATTCTGGTCGAGCTGGAGCCACAGCACGTCGAGCGCATCCGGGCTGTTGTTGGCGTAGCTGATGTCGACGGTGCCGCTGATCGTCTTCGCCACGGTGTCGAGCGTTGCGTGGATCGCGTAATCGGCGCGGTTCTGCCAGTAACGCGGCCCCGGCACGCCGCTCGCGGTGCGGACGTCGGTCGCGGGCTGGCCCATGTCGAACGGCGCGAAGCTTTCGCGCGGCTGATAGGTCTGGGCCGAACCAGCGGCAGCGAGAAACGGAATCGCGAACAGCATCAGGCGGGCAAGCGGTCGGATCATCGGGGGCCTCGCAGCGGGGGAGTCGCGGACATCATCAGCATGTCACCGGACGCGCCGCAACACCCAAGACGCGCGCGGCGCTCTGCGAAGACCTCCACAGGTTTGTGCCAAGCCGGGCAAGCGCGCCGAACGGCTTCGTTGCGGGGCCGCGCGCGATGCCATAGGCTGGCCGGGCGACGACAGGTCCGGGGGGATCGATGCGACGGGGGTTGTTCGGCATCAGCGTGATCGCCCTCGCATCGGGCACCCAGGGCCAGGCGCTTGCCCAGGCGGTGCCGCGCGTCGCGCCCATTTCCGGCACGATCGTCGCGGCGAAGGGCGGCGAGCAGGCGACCCTGGTCCCCGAGCGGCAATGGCGGCCCGCGGTGATGCGCCAGCAATTGAAGGCCGGCGACGTCCTGCGCACCAATGGTGCGGGGACGCTGGCGATCGTGTTTGCCGACCGGACGCAGATCAGGCTCGGGCGCAATTCGGTGCTCGCGGTGAAGGCGGTGAGCGCGGGCGTGCCCTCCGCATTGCAGCTCCAGCAGGGCCGGGTGTGGGCGCGGAGCCCGAGCGGCCATGCCAATCTCTCGGTCGAGACGCCGTCGGCGACCGCGGCGATCCGCGGGACCGAATGGTCGCTGGCGATCGAGGGCGACACGACCGCGCTGCAGGTGTTTTCGGGCGAGGTGCGCTTCTTCAACCAGGCCGGCACGCTCGACGTGGCGCAGGGCCAGGCGGCGAGCGCGCGGGCGGGCCAGGCGCCGACCCGGACGATCCTGGCCGATCCGGTCGGGCGCGAGCAGATGCTCTATTTCCTCCGCCCGGAGGACGGCGTGTCGATGATGCGCGGGCGGAGCCCGGCCTTCGCTGCCTATGTCCGGAGCTTGCGAGCCGGCGAGAGCCCGACCGATCCGCCGTTCGATCCGGCCGATCCACTGTCCTGGGTCGGCACCGGTTTTCTCGCGGCCTATCGCGGCGATCTGACCGATGCGCAGCGCATCGCGGGCGAAGGGCTGGCGAAATTCCCCGACGAGCCCGGGCTGTACGAGCTTCAGGCGCGCACCGCCCTGTTGCGCGGCGACGGGGCGCTCGCCAGCCGCGCGGTTGCCGCGGCGCTCGCGCGTAATGCGCAGGACCCGGCGGCGCTGGCGCTCCGGGCCGAGATCGAGGCGGCCTATGCCGGCGAGCCCTATGCCGCGCTGGCCAGCGCGCAGGCCGCCGTCGCCGCCGATCCGACGCGCGAGGCCTCCTATGCGGTGATGAGCGACATCCGCGCCGAAAGCGG
>NZ_JAQGLC010000163.1 GCF_028293085.1 Sphingomonas bacterium | reverse complement strand
CCGGTCGCGATCTCGGGCACCCGCGACGATGTGACGATCGACGTCGCGCTCGAGTGGAACGACTCCTATTACGAGAATGTCCTCTCCTTCACCAACAACATCCCGCAGCGCGACGGCGGCACGCATATGGCGGCGTTCCGCGCCGCGATGACGCGCACGCTCAACAACTATGCCGAGAAGTCGGGTCTCCTGAAAAAGGAGAAGGTGACGCTCACCGGCGATGACATGCGCGAAGGGCTGACCGCGATCGTCTCGGTGAAACTGCCCGATCCCAAGTTCAGCTCGCAGACCAAGGATAAGCTCGTCTCGTCCGAGGTGCGTCAGCCGCTCGAGAGCCTGATGGCCGACAAGCTGGCCGAGTGGCTCGAGGAAAATCCCGGCCACGGCAAGGCGATCGTCGCCAAGATCATCGACGCTGCCGCCGCCCGCGAAGCCGCCAAGAAGGCGCGCGAGCTGACCCGGCGCAAGGGCGTGATGGATATCGCGTCGCTCCCCGGCAAGCTTGCCGATTGCCAGGAGCGCGACCCGGCCAAGTCCGAATTGTTCCTGGTCGAGGGTGATTCCGCTGGCGGCTCCGCCAAGCAGGGCCGCGACCGGCATTTCCAGGCGATCCTGCCGCTGCGTGGCAAGATCCTCAACGTCGAGCGCGCACGCTTCGACCGGATGCTGTCGAGCCGCGAGATCGGTACGCTCATCCAGGCGATGGGCACGGGCATCGGTCGCGACGATTTCAACGTCGAGAAGCTCCGCTACCACAAGATCGTCATCATGACGGACGCCGATGTCGACGGCGCGCATATCCGCACCCTGTTGCTGACCTTCTTCTACCGGCAGATGCCCGAAATCATCACCAACGGGCACCTCTTCATCGCCCAGCCGCCACTCTACAAGGCGACGCGCGGGCGTTCGGAAGTCTATCTCAAGGACGATAACGCGCTCGACGATTATCTGATCGAGAATGGCGTCGCCGGCACCGTGCTCGAAGGCGCGGGCGGCGCGCGCTCGGGCGCCGATCTGCGGTCGCTGGTCGATCATGCGCGGCGGATGCGCACGCTGATGCGCTATGTGCCGCGGCGTTACGATCCCACCATGGTCGAGGCGCTGGCGATGGGCGGCGTGCTCGATCCGACGCTCAGCAACGAAGCGCGCGGTGCGCTGGTCGCAACCGTGGTGCGCGGGCTCGACGCGGCGGACAGCGATGCGCGCTGGTCGGCGACGATCACGCCCGAGGGCAGCATCCATTTCCAGCGCATCTGGCGCGGCGTGACCGATCATCACATCATCGAGGCTGCGTTCCTCGGTTCGGCCGAGGCGCGCAAGCTCCATACGCTGGCCGACGAACAGGGTGATGCCTTCGCCCAGACCGCCAAGCTGGTCTCGACCAAGGCGGCAGCAGCGGTCCAGGCCGAGGCGGATGCCGCCGCCGAGGAGGATGACGCGCCCGTCGCGCTCGGCAAGGGCGAGACGATGATCGCGCGGCCGAGCCAGTTGCTCGACGCAATCCTCGCCGCCGGCCGCAAGGGCCTGGCGATCTCGCGCTACAAGGGCCTTGGCGAGATGAATGCGGAGCAATTGTGGGAGACCACGCTCGATCCGCAGAACCGGTCGCTGCTCCGCGTCGAGGTCGATCAGGCCGATGTCGCCGACGAGATCTTCACCCGGCTGATGGGCGATGTCGTTGAGCCGCGCCGCGAGTTCATTCAAGACAATGCGCTGAGCGTGGTCAATCTGGACGTGTAGAAGAAACCAGCGAGGGAGACGGGCATGAGGGTTGCACTGACGGGCGCCGCGATCGTGGCGCTGATAGCGACGGCAGCGGTCGCGAAGGACCACGAGCCCGCCGAAACCAAGGCGGCCGTCACCGCCGCCCTCGCCGATCCGGCGCGCGCCGACCAGGCGGTCGACGACGCGCGGCGCAAGGCCGCGGAGACATTGATCTTCTCCGGCGTCGGACCTGGCGACACGGTGATCGATTACATCCCCGGCAAGGGATATTGGACCCGCATCTTCACCGATGTGGTCGGTCCCAAGGGCCATGTCTATCCGATGTGGCCGGCCGTCGCGGCGAGCCGGGCGACCGCCACTGTCGACGATCTCAAGGGCCGCAACCTGGCGAACGTGACGCCGGTGGTGCAGACGGTCAATGTGCCGGCGAGCGACAAGCCGGTCGACATCTTCTGGACGGTCGAGAATTACCACGATGTCGCCAATGCCGGCGGCGAAGCGGCGCTCGCGGCGGTCAACAAGGGCGTGTTCGATCTGCTCAAGCCGGGCGGGACCTATATCGTCGTCGATCACGCCAGCGCCGCCGGCACCGGGATCACCACCACCAACACGCTGCACCGGATCGACCCGGCGGTGGTGAAGGCGCAGGTGATCGCCGCCGGTTTCACCTTTGTCGGCGAGAGCGACGCGCTGCATAATCCGGCCGACGATCACACGCTGAAGGTGTTCGATCCGGCGATCCGCGGCCACACCGACCAGTTCATCTACAAGTTCCGCAAGCCGGGCTGAACGACCCGGCAAAAGAGCGTCTCAGGGAGGGAATGATGCGTCCAGGTTTCGGGTCGATGTCGATATTGTTCCTCACCGGATGCGCGCTCGCCGCGTGCGGGCCGGCCGCGCCCGCCAAGCCGGCCGACATCAAGGCCGCCGCCGCCGATCCCGCCCGCGCCAACGACGCGGCGCAGGATGCGCGGCGGCACGGGCCCGAGATCCTCGCCTTTGCCGGCGTCCCGCAGGGCGGCAAGGTGATCGACCTGATCCCGGGCGGCGGATACTGGACGCGGCTGTTCGCCAAGGCGGTCGGCCCCGAGGGCCATGTCTATGGTGTCTGGCCCAAGCCCTATGCGATGGAGGCGAAGGGCGATGTCCTTTCCTATATGAAGCTCGGCAACTCGGCCGATTTCGCCAATGTCTCCGGATCGATCCAGGACGCGACCGAGCTCAAGGTGCCGGCCAGGGTCGACCTCGTCTTCACGTCGCAGAATTACCATGACTATCCCGACAAGTTCATGGGCTCGCTCGATCCGGCGGTGTTCAACAAGGCGGCGTTCGCGGCGCTGAAGCCCGGCGGCGTGCTGCTGATCATCGATCACGCCGCGGCGGCCGGATCGGGGATGCGCGATACCGACACGCTGCACCGCATCGACCCCGCGATCGTGAAACAGCAGGTGACGGCGGCCGGCTTCGACTTTGTCGGCGAGAGCAAGCTGCTCGCCAACCCGGCGGACGATCACGGGGTCGCCGTGTTCGACAAGACGATTCGCGGGCACACCGATCAGTTCATCTACAAGTTCCGCAAACCGGGCTGAATCCGCTCGACGATGAACGCCACCCGCTCGGCCACGGTCGTCCGCGGCAGTTCGACCAGGTCGTAGCCATAGCCCCGATAGGTCTCGACCATCACGTCGAAGGTTGCGCGGGCTTCTTCGGGTGACTGCTTGCGCTCCGCGTCGCCGGTGAAGATTTCGTCCCAATAGGGCGCGATGAAAACGCGGCGGTTGTAGCGGCAACCATCAGCCGCGGCATCGATGTGCGGCGGGACGGGCAGCCCGGAAACGCGCAGGAAACCGACGACGTCGGGCACGCCGCGATCGAGGACGGTGACGTCACCGCTCGCCAAAGCCGCCTGCTGCGCCGCGACGTCGCGCACCACCATCAGCTCGGCAAAGGCGCGTTGGTCGGCCCAAGGCAGCGCATCGCCGCCGGCCGCAAGCTGCTCGCGGATCACCGCGCGGCCGACTTCCGGGCTGGTCGCGATGCCCGCCGCGGCGAGCGCCTCGATCAATGTCGTCTTGCCGGATCCCGGACCGCACGTCAGAACGAACAGGCGGTCCGTATCCATCGGCAGCGTCAGAGCTTCCCGGTGAGTTCCGGCACGATCTTGAACAGGTCGCCGACCAGGCCGATGTCCGCGACCTGGAAGATCGGGGCGTCCTCGTCCTTGTTGATCGCGATGATCGTCTTGGAGTCCTTCATGCCCGCGAGATGCTGGATCGCGCCGGAGATGCCGATCGCGATATAGACCTCGGGCGCGACGATCTTGCCGGTCTGGCCGACCTGATAGTCGTTGGGGACATAGCCCGCATCGACCGCCGCACGCGAGGCGCCGACGCCCGCGCCGAGCTTGTCGGCGAGCGGCTCGATGATCGCGTGGAAGTTCTCGCTGTTCTGGAGCGCCCGGCCGCCCGACACGATGATCTTCGCGCTGGTCAGCTCGGGGCGCTCGGACTTGGCGATCTCGGAGCCGGCGAAGGTCGACAGGCCCTTGTCGCCGGTCGATCCGACCTTCTCGATGGAAGCCGAGCCGCCTTCGGTCGCGGCCTTTTCGAAGGCGGTGCCGCGCACGGTGATCACCAGCTTCGCATCCTTCGTCTGGACGGTCGCGATCGCATTGCCGGCATAGATCGGGCGGGTGAAGGTATCCGCGCTTTCGACCGACAATATGTCGCTGATCTGCATGACGTCGAGCAACGCCGCGACGCGCGGGGCGATGTTCTTGCCATTGCTGGTCGCCGGGAACAGCACCGCATCGTGATGTCCCATCAGCTCGACGATCAGCGGCGCGACATTCTCGGCGAGCGCATGCGCAAAGGCCGCGTCGTCGGCGACATGGACCTTGCCCACGCCGGCGATCTTCGCTGCCTCGGCGGCGACGCTGTCGACGCCCTGGCCCGCGACGAGGAGATGGACCTCGCCGAGCTTCGACGCGGCGGTGACCACGGCGAGCGTTGCGTCCTTGACGGCCTTGCCGTCATGTTCGACCCAGACGAGCGTCTTCATTTCGCGACTCCCATCGCCTTGAGTTTCGCGACCAGCGCATCGACATCGGCGACCTTCACACCGGCGGTGCGCTTGGCCGGCTCGACCACCTTCAAGGTGGTGAGGCGCGGGCTGACATCGACGCCGTAATCGGCCGGCGTCTTCTGCGCCATCGGCTTGGACTTGGCCTTCATGATGTTCGGCAGCGAGGCGTAGCGCGGTTCGTTGAGGCGCAGATCGGTGGTGACGATCGCGGGGAGCTTGAGCTCCTCGGTCTCGGAGCCACCATCGACTTCGCGCGTCACCCTGGCAGCGCCGTCGGCAACGACCACGGCGCTGGCGAACGTGCCCTGGCCCCAGCCGAGCAGGCCGGCGAGCATCTGGCCGGTCTGGTTGTTGTCGTCGTCGATCGCCTGCTTGCCGAGGATGATCAGGTCGGGCTTCTCTTCCTCGGCGATCTTGGCGAGCAGCTTGGCGACGCCGAGCGGCTCGATCTTCTCGTCCGAGACGACCAGGATCGCGCGGTCGGCGCCCATGGCGAGCGCGGTGCGCAGCGTCTCCTGGCTCTTCTGCTCGCCGATCGAGACCGCGACGATCTCGGTCACGACGCCCTTTTCCTTCAGCCGGATCGCCTCTTCGACGGCGATCTCGTCGAACGGGTTCATGCTCATCTTGACGTTGGCGAGGTCGACCCCCGTCCCGTCGGACTTCACCCGGGGCTTTACGTTATAGTCAAGCACGCGCTTGACGGGCACCAGCACCTTCATTGCAATCCACTCCTGTGTCCGAACCAGCCCTGGGGAGGAAGGTTCAGGCGGCCGCCTTGACCTCGGCGACGATTTTGCGGGCAGCATCGCCGAGATCGTTCGCGGGAACGATGGCGAGGCCGGAGGTTGCGAGGATCTTCTTGCCCTCCTCGACATTGGTGCCTTCGAGCCGAACGACCAACGGCACCGAGAGATTCACTTCCTTCGCCGCGGCGACGATGCCCTCGGCGATGATGTCGCACTTCATGATGCCGCCGAAGATGTTGAC
>NZ_JAQGLC010000144.1 GCF_028293085.1 Sphingomonas bacterium | reverse complement strand
ATCTGCTGCTGCTGCAGAAGACGATGGTGATGGTCGAGGGCGTGGCGACAAGCCTCGATCCGAACATCAACCTCTGGGATTCGGCCGCCCCCTTCGTGCGCGAATGGATCAGGACCGAGCTGGGCCCCGAGGCGGCCGTCGCCGACCGGATCATCACCGATCTGCGCACGCTCGCGCGCCTGCCCGAGCTGATTCGCAATATCGAGCTGCGCTATCCGGCCCCGGGTGGCGCACCCCCTGCCCCGCCGCTCAAGGAGATAGAGGTGGTGCGGATCGGCGGCGGCTGGCGCTATGCCGTGGTCGCGGTGCTGACGGCGCTGGCCAGCGTCGCCGCGACATGGCTGGTGGTGCACTAAGGCGTTGGCGCGCGCCCAGCCTCCCCTCTGGCTCACCACGCCGAGCCGCTTCGCCGCCTTCAACAAGCGCACGGCCTGGCTGGCCGCCGCGCTTCTCGCCATTTTGCTCGCTGCGAGCCTGACCGCTCTTGCCAGCCCCGGCCCCCCGCCCGTCAGCCACGATCCTGCGCAGCGCGCCAGCGACCAGGCCGATGTGATGCTGTACGAATCGATCGTCGCGGGAGTCCGCGGCGGGGGCGAATATTACGCCGTAACCGCGCAGGCGCTGCGTAGCGGCAATTATCCGCTCAAACCTTTCGTCACCTTCCGCCTGCCGACGCTCGCGGTGGTGCAGGCGGCGCTGCCGCCGCAGGGCGTCATCGTGCTGCTCTACCTGCTCGCCATCGCGGTGATGCTTGCCTGGTTCCTGCGACTGCGACCGGCCTTTGCGCGTGCACCGCCGCTCGCGATCGCGATGGTGCTGCTGGCTGGCGGGATGATGGCGTTCGTCCAGCCCGAACTGGCGAGCTTTCATGAAGTCTGGGCCGGTCTGCTGATCGCGCTGTCGCTTGCACTCCGGCGTCGCGAGCGCTGGGTCGAGGCGGTGGCGATCGGGATGATCGCGATGCTGATCCGCGAGACCGCCGCGCTCTATGTCGGGATCATGGCGGTGCTCGCCTTCGCCGAAGGGCAGAGGCGCGAGGCGCTGGGCTGGGGGGCGGCGATCGCGGTGTTCGCGGTGGTGGTCGCGCTTCATGCCCATGCCGTGGGGCTGGTCGTCAAACCGATCGATCCGGCATCGCCGGGCTGGGCCGGCATGCTGGGCTTCGGCTTTTTCGTGAAGACGATGTCGCTGTCGACCGCGCTCAACCTTGCGCCGGTTTGGCTGGCGGCGATCCTCGTCGCCCTGGCATTGTTCGGCTGGGCCGCGTGGGACGACGATCTCGCGCTGCGGGCGCTGACGGTCTTCGCCTGCTATGCCGCATTGCTCAGCCTGTTCGGGCGCACCGATACCTTCTATTGGGGGCTGATGATCGCCCCCACGATCCTGATCGGCCTGGCCTTCGTGCCCGATGGCCTGCGCGACCTGATCGCCGCCATACTCGACAGGCGGCGGATCATCGTGACGAGAATGGTCCGATGAAAATCCTCCTGATCGTCGGCGGCGGCATCGCCGCCTACAAGGCGTGCGAGTTGATCCGCCTGTGCCGCAAGGCCGGGATCGAGATACGCTGCGTGCTCACCGCGGGCGGCGCGCATTTCATCACGCCGATGACGCTCGCCGCACTGTCCGAGAATCAGGTGTTCACGACCTTGTGGGACCTGAAGGACGAGGCGGAGATGGGTCATATCCAATTGAGCCGCGAGGCCGATCTCGTCGTCATCGCGCCGGCGACCGCTGACCTGATGGCGAAGATGGCGGCCGGCATCGCCGACGATCTCGCGACGACATTGCTGCTCGCGACCGACAAGCCGGTGCTCGCCGCGCCGGCGATGAACGTGCGCATGTGGGGCCATGCCGCGACCCGTCGCAACGTCGCGACGCTGCGTGGCGACGGGGTGACGGTGATGGAGCCCGACGAGGGACCGATGGCGTGCGGCGAATATGGTCCCGGCCGGCTGCCCGAACCCGAGGCGATCCTCGCGGCGATCCAGCACGCGCTTTCGGCCTGAGCGGTGGCGCTGGCGGGCAAGCACGTCCTCGTCACGGCGGGGCCGACGCACGAGCCGATCGACCCGGTACGCTATCTCGCCAATCGCTCGTCGGGGCGCCAGGGGTTCGCGATCGCGGGCGCATTGGCGAAGCTCGGGGCTCGCGTGACACTGGTGGCCGGGCCGGTGTCGCTGCCGACGCCAGCGGGTGTCGACCGGGTCGATGTCGAAACCGCGATGGAGATGGCGAATGCCGTCGCCCGGGCGCTGCCCGTCGACGTGGCGGTGATGGTGGCCGCGGTCGCCGACTGGCGGGTCGACAGCGCCGGGCAGAAGATCAAAAAGGGTGTGATCCCGCCGGTGCTCCATCTGGTCGAGAATCCCGACATCCTCGCGATGCTGGCCAAGAGCCCGCATCGTCCGGCGCTGCTGATCGGCTTCGCGGCCGAGACCGAGCGGGTGATCGAGCATGCCACCGCCAAGCGCGTCCGCAAGGGCGCGGACTGGATCGTCGCCAACGACGTATCGGGCGACGTGATGGGGGGCACGGCCAATGCGGTGCATATCGTGACCGCTGACGGGGTGGAAAGCTGGGAGCGGCTGCCGAAGGAAGAAGTCGCGGGGCGCCTGGCGGCGCGGATCGCCGACACATTCCCCACCCATTCCTAGGGCGATCGGCAGCCGGCGACATTTGGCTGTGGGCAATACGCCTTGATTCAACACCGGCGCGGAAGATGGCAGCGTTGAGGCGGTCGAATCGCTGCGCAGGCTCCGTCCCGCTCTTTCTCTATTCTGATTCCTGTTGGACGATTCCGCGCTGGCTGTTCGGGCAAAACAGCCGGCAGGACTGGCTGTTCCTGGCTGTTATGCTGGCTGTTATTCGACAACAGCCAGCATGGGCCCAAGCGGCTGAAAGCAGGCCGTAAATTCCGGCCCGAAATCCAACATAACAGTGAGCAAAAATTTCCGCCGACATAACAGCCGGGAATCGCGCTTTTTGTTGGATGAATTTCCCCACGGCAGCCGTCAGACTTAATGCCGGTATCGCGAATTTCTTAGGGCGTCGAAAGAAGAACGCCCGTTGAGCTGCGCTCGCCCTTCGGGTCGACAAGCTCGGGCCGAACGCTATGGAGTGGCCATGACCGATCCCATCATCATCGCCCTGAAACGTCTCCCCCATGGCGAGGGTCTGCCGCCGCCCGCTTACGCCACCGAAGGCGCCGCCGGAATGGACGTGGTGTCCGCCGAGGAGGCGACGCTCGCCCCCGGTGCCCGCGCCGCGATCGCCACCGGCTTCGCCATCGCGATTCCGCCCGGCTATGAGGTCCAGGTTCGCCCGCGTTCCGGCCTTGCGCTCAAGCACGGCGTCACCTGCCTCAATACGCCGGGCACGATCGACAGCGATTATCGCGGCGAGGTGAAGGTGATCCTCGCCAATCTGGGCAGCGAACCCTTCGTCATCGCGCGCGGCGACAGGATCGCCCAGCTTGTTCCGGCCCCGGTCCAGCGCGCCGTGCTGGACGAGGTCGAGACGCTGGAAGATACCGCGCGGGGGGCCGGAGGGTTCGGCTCGACGGGGCGCTGATGCTGGCATTATTGTTCCTGCAGGCCGTGGCGCCCGCAGTGCCGGCCGACTGGTCGACACTCGCACCACTGCCCTATGTGACGCCGCCCCAGATGACGGCACCGCTTGCGCGCTTCGTCGCGGACGAGATCGCGGCGGGGCGATGCGCGGTGCCGAAGCCGGCCGACGGCCACTATGTCGTCAAGGTCGACGTCGCGACCCTGGTGAGCGCCGACGGCAAGATTCTCCGCACCGTACCGCGCGCGATCAATTGCCCCACGGTCGAACAATATAGCGCGGGGCTGGTGGTCAGCTTCGCGCGGACGAACCTCACGATGCGCGCCGGGGCCACCGATCTGTGGTATCGCGCGACCATCATCTATGATTGGGGCGGATGAGCCTGACCGACGAAGAGCTGGAGCGTTACGCGCGCCATATCGTGCTGAAGGAGGTCGGCGGCGCGGGCCAGGAGAGGCTGCGCCGCGCGACGGTCGCGGTGATCGGCGCGGGCGGGATCGGCTCGCCCGCGATCCAGTATCTGGCAGCGGCCGGTGTCGGTCGACTGATCGTGATCGATGACGATATGGTCGACCTGTCCAATCTACAGCGCCAGACCCTGTTCGGCGGCGACGATATCGGCGCTGCCAAGGTGGAGGCGGCTGCCCGCGCCGTCGCGCGGCTCAATCCCGGCATTGCGATCGAGGCCCGCCCTACGCGAATCGATGCCGCGAACGCCGCTTCGCTGATCGCCGGGGTCGATGTCATTCTCGACGGCACCGACAATTTCGCGACCCGCCTCGCGGTCGCCGACGCCGCCCTCGCCTTGCGCATTCCTTTGGTCTCCGCCGCGGTCGGCCAGTTCGAGGGACAGCTCGGCCTGTTTCGCGGCTGGGAGGCGGGCAAGCCCTGCTATCGCTGCTTCGTCGGCGCCGACCCCGAGCGCGCCGAGGCGAGCTGTGCCGAGGCCGGCGTGCTCGGTGCGATGACGGGGGTGATGGGCAGCCTGGCCGCGCTGGAGGCGATGCGCGCGATCGTCGGCTTCGGCGAGGACAGTGCGGGCAAGTTGCTGCTTGTGGACGCCCTCGCCTTCCGGTTCAGGACGATCGCCCTGCCCAAGGACCCCGGATGCCCCGCCTGCGGGACAGCGGCGTAACGCTCAGGCTTTGGTCCAGACGAGGACGACGCTCTTGCCGAACGCGCGCAGGACCAGCGGGTCGATAAGCTTCGATACCGGGACCAGCATGCTGTCCCAGAACTTGACCTGGCCGAGCGTCGGCATGCTTTGCCGAAGCGCCATCTTGTTGGCGAGCGAGGCCAGGGCGCCGACCGAATCCATGTAGAAAGCGGCCTTTTCGACCAGGCTGTCCCCGGCGACGTTGCGCAGCGAGCTTTTGGTGTGGCGGCGATAGTGGCCTATCGCCTTGTCGAACGGGCTGTAGAGGAACTGATAGGCCGGGCAGAGCACAACCAGCCTCCCGCCCGGACGCAGCCTTGCGACGGCCTGCTCGACCTCGGCCCGGTCGTTGTCGATATGCTCGAGCACGTCGATATAGATGATCGTGTCGAAGGCCGGCGCCGCCGGGAGATCGCTCAGCGTGCCGGCATGCAGGTCGATCGGATAGGTGAAGCTGCCGCTGTCGACCACCTCGCGCAGCGCCGAGGTCATGCCCGGATCCGGCTCGATGCAGGTCCAGCTGCGCACCCCCGCGACATTGCCCAGCGCCTTCGACGTCGCGCCGAGCCCGGCACCGACTTCGGCGACGTCGCCGGAGAGATGTGGCGCAAGGGACCTGCGCAGATACTGCTTCCAGTTCAGCGCGCTCTCGAAAAGAGCGAGCTCATCCCCGACATAATCGATGGTCGTGGCATCCAAAACCTGAATTCCCTTCCTACTTGCCGGCCCGCTCGTACAGCCGCCAGGAACGCTCGACGAGGCGCGAGGCATGCTCCTTGGGGATATTCTGGAACGAGGCGCGGCTGTTGAGCAGCAGGAACGCGATCATCACCGGCATCATCACCGCCTGCGCGCTCAACAGCACCGCAAAGCCGAGCACGTTGGTCGTCCAGCCCGGTACCGCCAGATCAGTGAACAGCCGGAGGCACAGCACCGCGATCACCGCCGCGATCGCCAGACCGAACACGCAGAAGCTGCCGATCAGGATGCGGATGAACACGGCGTCGGAAAAGACCGAGATCGCACCCAGGCCATGGGTAACGAGGCCGACCAGCTTCATGTGCGAGCGCCCGGCATAACGATGCCCGCGCGTCGTGGAGAGCCGGTGGATCGGGATCTTCGCCTGGATCAATGTCGCGGCGAAATTGTTCCAGATATTGGAGTTGTGGACCAACCGCCTGACATGATCGGCCGACAGGATCGAGAAATTGCCGAAATCGATGATGGGGCCGGTGAACATCCGGAAGACCCGGACATAGAGCCAATAGAAGAGACGAAAACCGAGCGTCTCCGATCGCTTGCTCCGCTGCGCGACGATCGCCGTGTCGGGCGCATCATGGATCGCGTCGACCATCCGCTTCAGCTCGGCCGGAACATCCTCCCCGTCCGAATCCATGATTGCGACCGTGTCGGCTTCCGCCGCTTCGTCGACATGCACCAGGCCGACGGCGATCGCGCGCTGATGACCGACATTCATCGTCAGCCGCAGGATGGTGACCGAGGCGATGCTGCCCGAAAGAACAGGTGTTTCGGGCCCGGCATTGGAGCAATCGTCGACGGCGACGACGTCGATACGATAGCGGTCGGCGGGCATCGCCGCCTCGATCGCGCGCAACAAATGGCTGAAGGCTTCCCAGTCATTATAGACCGGAGTGACGATGACGAAGCGTTTCGGGTCGGAAGGCGGTGTTTTCACGTCCAAGTGCATGCCCTGCCCAACCGCGGTGGAGTTCCGTCTCTGGGCAATGCAGGAGGTTCCGTGCGGATGCAACGGTAATAGCCGGGAAACCGCGCGCCAGAACTCTCCCATGTTCGAAGGATTCTGGTGGCCGGGCCCGGCCAAGCTGCTAGATGTCGCGACGATCGAAGCGGGGGAAGCGCGTGACCATCGACGACCAACGGCCGCGCGGGATCGCCGCGTTCCTCAAATCGGCGCCGAACCTCGCGCTTGTCGTAGTGGCGATCGCGGCGTTGGCGCTGATCATCCTCGTCGCCGGCTCTCCGGCCCAATATGTCTATGACGAGCATTTCTATCTCGAGGGCGCCTGGCTGCTGAAGAAGGGCGCCAGCTTCCACCAATTCCTGCTCGCGCCGCTGAACACCCCCGCCGGCCCGCTCTATGCGACGATTCACTGGCTGTTGTCGCCGCTGACCGGCCTGCAGGCGCCTGCGATACGCTGGCCGAACCTCGTCCTGTTCGGGCTGGGCACCGCCGCCTGCGCCTATGCGCTGTCGCTGTGGCGGCTCGAAAACGCCTGGATGCGGGCGGCGATGCTGTTCGCGATGCCGATCTTCTGGGTGACGGCGGGCATGGCGCTCACCGAAATCCCGGCCTTCGCCTTTGCCAGCTTCTGCCTTGCCGCCACCGCCTGGGGGATGACCGCGCCTGAGGATGCGCCGGCGCGCCTGTGGTCGGGGTTCATATTGGGGGCGCTGTGCCTCGGCATCGCAGTGCTTGGGCGCCAGCCCTATCTGCCGGCGGTGGGGGGCTTCGTGATGATCGCCCTGTTCGCGCCGCGCTTCCGCTGGCCTGCGGCGGTGGCGGCGGTGGTCGCGTTCGCGGTGCCGCTGCCGGTCTTCCTGCTCTGGGGCGGCCTGGTCGCGCCGAACGTCGCGCGCGTCGGCGGATTCAACCTGGGTCACGGCGCGCTCGCCTTCGCTTATATGTCGGCGCTGGTTCTGATCCTGGCGCCCGCCTATTTCCTCGACCGGTGGAAATGGTCGCTCGCGGCCGGCCTCGTCGTCGGGCTGATCATCGTGCTCACCGGGGGCATGCCGGCGACGATCGGCCAGGGCGTCGCCGCGCATTTGCCGCCATTGCTGGCGCATCTGTTCCAGCTTTCCATCGCCGTCGTGCTGGCCGGCGGCGGCGCTAGCCTGGTCGTCGCCTCGGGCGCCAATATCTGGACGCGGCGCGACGACCGCATGTTCGTGCTGATGGTGCTGCTGATGCTCGGCCTGACCTCGACCACCGCCGCGATCGTGCACATTTTCTCGTCGCGCTACCTGATGACCGCCTTCCCTTTCGCGCTGTTCGCGGTCCAGCCCTTTTTCAGGCCGTCGCGCTGCGCGGTGGCGCGCCTCGCGCTGGGCGCGCTGGGCGGCTATCTCTCGCTCGCCAATTATCTGCACTGGGTGCCCCCGGTTAACTGACGGGTGTCGTTGAGCGAAAATTGACAACCACGCCGTATAGCGGCGCCGATATCCGCGCTTTTATGGTGAAACATGGTTGGTGAAACTGCCGGCAAGGTCCTGATCGTCTT
>NZ_JAQGLC010000130.1 GCF_028293085.1 Sphingomonas bacterium | reverse complement strand
CGTATAATGTAGGCTGTTTTGTAGGCGACCTGCTCTTCTGCGACAAAATCCTCGTCGGCCAATCCTGGATTAATGGCCACTGACGCTCGATGCCTGCGAATTGCTCTAATTGCGAAACGCATAATGGTGTCAGCGGATTTGTACTTGCGGCAAATGGCACTTGCGTGGGCCATTTTATAGCTCACATCCGAGCCAAAATCCGAAACCTCTGGTCGGGGCACATTGGTAGTCTCGTCAGCAATCTCAGCAGTCACTCGTACCGGAACGGCCTTATACCCAACGGCTTTTAACGCGTCTGCGACCGTACGATCAATCTCCTCGATGTCGATTCCGATAGCGCCGGCCAGGCCGAAAACTAGCTCTGGATACTGGACAGTTTCCATTTTGTTCCCTACATGTTCCCTTAACGGGCCCTATGATTCGATCCGAACATACTGCAAACATCAGAGCAAGGCCTAAGAGGAGATTCGCGATGACAAACCTCACTTCACGCGAAGACAATCTTGAAAGTGTCGTGCGCACGGCTGACCGGTTAGCAAGGCGGATGGGTGGCCGCTTCGTACTCGACCCTCGAGTTGAAGAACGAAGAGTGTCAGATCGCGGCCTAATGGACAAAGAATCCCTGCCTTCACCCCGGTGAATGGGATTTTGCTGCGCGACTAGAAATGAACCGGGATTCCAAGGGCCCTAGCTAGAGGTAGTAAAATACCGGCCAGCCAAGCCCCCTGCCCCGCGTTCTGCAAGGCAATTGCGAGCTTCGAATACCGAAAGTTTACGAGCGGAGCGGTAGAGTAGTCATCCAACGCTTTTTGCCAAGCGAGATGGGCGTTTTCGTCGCGAGATTCATATAGTCCCAAGAGTCTTGCAGCGGCCATTGTGCGAGCGAGTGCGTCGCCAGCCTCAATGTTTGAATGATTTTGCTGAACGATGACCGCCGCCATTGATGCGATCAAACCCGTCACGAATGCGCTTGCCGAAAACTGAGCTGTAAGCTGATCGAATCCAAGCCATTTGGCCGCTTGCCCGGAACCCCCGAGTGCCGAAAGCAGCGCGAGAAGTGAACCCGAGTTCAACGCAATTACTCCGAACCGGATCTTGTCGTTCACGTCGTCGCGACGGGCAACCAAGCGCTCGTACGCTTGTCGGTCGATCGCTAAGTTGTTCTCTGCGAGCGCCGCGGCGGCCGGTATTTTCTCGCGTATCGATAGTGGTTCGGCCATCCGAATATACTGCGCCATCTGAGGTTCTTCCGCAATCAATTGTTAGATGAGAGGACTACGCCCTCGTAGTTGGACGCCCTACGATGACCGCGAGTTAAAAGTATCTTGCCCTGTACTAACTGGGGGATAACCGCGCCTCCCGGGATCGGTTTTGTATGTTGGGGTTCCGGTGACAGTGCACTTATCTCGAGCTCGAAGCGGTTATTTCCTCTGCGATCGACGACCAAACAAGCGCACTGTCGCCGAGAATCCAATAGGCTTCTCGGACATCCGCCTCCTGTCCTTCCTTTCGGGAACGTAATAAGTTCCCCGGATATTTGAGGGGGGAATCATGCGGATCTCGCGACGCGAATTCACGATCGGCGCGGCTTCGCTCGCTGTTCCCGCTGAGCTTGTTTCCGTACCGGCGCAGGCTCAAACGCCGGGGCCCGCCGGCCAGGCGCCCCTCTATCCTGACGCTGCCGCCTCGGACCCGGTCGCGCTGGGGTGGATGCAAGGGACGCCGCCGCCGCCCGAGCGGCAGATCCGGTTTGAGGATGGCAGCTTTCTGCGCTTCCCCCAGCAGCGCTGGACCTTCTCGCACTGGCGCCAGTTCCGTCCGACAGTGAAGATTGCGCGCGGTGGCCCCGTGACGGTGCTGCCCCGCGCCGAGCGCGCCGATCTGGATGCGGTCAGCTTCACGCCCATCGGGGCGGCGACCACGATGACGTGGAGAGAGTCGCTATCGGCCAACTACACCGATGGGATCGTCGTCCTGCACAGGGGCCGGATCGTCTATGAACGCTATCTGGGCGCCTTGCGGCCGGACGGCGAACACATCGCCTTCTCGGTCAGCAAGTCGCTCTTCGGGACGATCGGCGCGATGCTGGTCGGCGAAGGCAAGCTCGACCGCGATGCGGCGGTGGTGCGCACCATCCCCGAGCTGGCCGGCAGCGGGTTCGCCGACGCGACGGTCGGCCAGGTGCTGGATATGACCACGGCGCTGAACTTCACCGAGGACTATATCGGCACCAGCGGTGACTTCGCAGCCTATCGTCTCGCGCGCGGAACCGCGCCGCTTCCCGCCGGATATGACGGGCCGAATTCGGCCTATGAGTTCGATCGGCGCATCGCGAAAAATGGCGAGCATGGCCGCGCCTTCGTCTACCGGTCGCCGAATGCCGACATATTGGGATGGCTCATCAGCCGCGTCGAGGCCAAGCCGCTGGATCAGGTGGTGAGCGAGCGGATCTGGAGCCGGATCGGGGCCGAGGCCGACGCCTGTTTCCACGTTGACCCGAGCGGCGTTCCGCATGCCGCCTCCGGCCTCAACTGCTGCCTGCGCGATCTCGCCCGCTTCGGCGAGATGATGCGCGGAAACGGGCGCATCAACGGGCGGCAGGTGGTCCCGGCCGCGGTGGTCGAGCGGATTCGCAAGGGCGGCGACCCCGCCAGGTTCGCCGGCTACGCGACCCTGCCCGGCTGGAGCTATGGCAACCAGTGGTGGCACGCCCATGACGACCACGGCGTCTACATGGCCCGCGGCACCTACGGGCAAGCGATCTACATCGATCCCGCGGCCGAAATGGTGATCGCCCGCTTCGCTTCGCATCCGCTGGCTGGCAATGTGAACCTGGATCCGACCTCGCTTCCGGCCTACCGGGCCGTGGCCGAGCATTTGACGACGGCGCGGCGCTAGAGGGTCGGCGATTCCCGCTAACGTCCGCAATGGGTCGCTGCACGAACCCGCTGCGCGGGATTGGCGCCGGTGGTGAGGTAGCGGTTGCGGGGACTGTGATTGCGGTACCGGTTTACCAGATCCCCAACCTGCAACCGCGCAGGCCTATAATTCCCCCTGCTGCAAATGAATCCGCCGTGTCTTGCCGGCCCGCGCGATCGCGGCCTTCACGTCGGCGCGCAACTTCGCCTTCTTGAGGGTGGCATCCGCCGGATCGAGTGGCAGCGCTACCGGCGGGTCGTCGAAATCGCTCAACTGCGCCAGCGTAAAACCCGTCCGCTCCGGATCCTCGAGCTGGTGAATGAGCGCGGCAGCGGCGCCATCGACGTCCCCGATGCACAACATCATTTCGCTTACCGCATTGCGATTGTCGGTGTCGTGCGCTCTTGCATAGGCGATATCTGCCGCGGCGGCCTGCGCTCCGCTCACCCGCGCTGTCGCGCAGGCTCTGATGGTTCGCATCGCCATCATCCCATAGGGGTTCGTAGCCATGCCCGGCTTGTCGAACGGCGCGAGTGTTTTGAGCGCGTCCTGCGCCTTGCCGAAGCGGACCTGCAGATATGCCAGGTTGATGACCTGGCTGACATTCAGTTGACCCTGCTCCTTCACGCTGGCGCCCGCCAGCATCGCCCCGGCCGCATCGTCATATTGGCCGAGCATGCGGTAGGTGCGTGACAGGCTGTTCCACCACCAGTTTCTCTGCTCCTGAGCATCGGCGAAACCGTTGTCGCGCGACATCTTGGTCTTGCTTGCCTCCAGCAGGACGAGCGCCTCTTGCGGCCGCCCGAGTTGCCGCAGGCGCAGCGTTACCATCACGATCGGTTCGACCAGATCGGGGTGCTGGCGCATCTTCTCCTGGGCATCCGCGAGGCTGCGCTCGACCACGGAGCGCATATCAAAATCGGCGGGCATCGTTGCGGCGAAGCGCGGGTCGAAGCTCAGCTCGTTGAGCACCGACGGATCGGTAACCGCGCGGACCATATCGAGGGCGCGGGCCTTGTTGCCCTCATCGTACAACATTTGGACATAGAGCTTCCGAAAATGATCCTTTTCCGAGAAGGGCAGATCCGGCTTGAAGGCGTCGCTGGTCAGCACCTCCAGCGCGCGGCGCTCGAGCGCGCTCTGGTGGCCGCTCCTCAGCATCTCGATCAGCGAGATCTGATTCGTTCGCGGAATGACGTCGAACGCGCCCGTGTTTTTCGCCGCGATCGCTTCGACGGTCACGACCGCGTCTTCCGACCGCTTTTGTTCAAGATCGAGCCCGAACCGGAACTTCCAGAGCTGCTCGTTCGACGGAGCAAGTGCCGTGCCGTCCAGCACGAGCCGGCGAGCATCCTCCATCCGGCCCAAATGATAGGAGCAACTCGCCGCTGTGCCGTAGCCCCAGCCAAGTACTTCCTCCGGCCCGCCCGCAGCCCGGGCATCCTTCAACAGCGGGCCGAGAAGGGCGAGAGCGCTGTCGCAATCACCCTTTTCATAAGCCGCCATGACTTGTTGCACCGTATCGACCGAAAGATGCGACGCTTCGGAAGCCTTGATCGCAGACGCATTGGCCAGCGACGCGCCGGCACCGGCAACCAACATCGCAAAGAGCCCGAAACACAGCGCCGATTTCATGCCTCATTCTCCCGCCTCGCGTCGGGGGCATAGCGGAGCCTCCACCACGTGGCACGCGCAAACTATTGCGGGGACACTAAAAATATTGCGGGGACACTATACCAATTACCCCCCGACGCCGGTCCGCGGCTCCGACATCGGCGCGGTGATCGCGCCAGCGCTCCGTTCCCCTGATCGACGCCAACCGCACCCTCACCATGCACGCCGTCGCTTGATTCAAACCTGACAGAGGATGCTGTACCAAGATGACGGACGGAGGCCCCGGCACCGGTCCCCGCTCTTTCTCAGGATCCGAAGACCATCCGAACGCAGCCCACCCTGTTATTTCCAACAGGTCGCCCTGTTATTTCCAACAACCGCCCTGTTATCGACGGAACAGGGCGAGCGGCGTCCAAACCCCTGTTTTCAAAAGACGAATTTTGGCGATTTTTCCAACAAATCGGCCAATAACAGGGTGGAAAAAATTTCTTGCCCTGTTTCGCCCTGTTATTCGCCCGGAACAGGGTGGATCGCGGCCCCTCTCCCGCCAACCGCATCACCACGGATGCTTCCCGTGCGCTATGTCGGTGATCGTCAACGCCGTGCTAGGCTGGCCTCGGGGCATTGCAGGGGAGGCATGACATGCGATCGATTCTGGCGGCCGGCGCGATGGCGCTGGCGGCGGGCGCGGCAACGCCGGCGGGGGCGCAGGCCGATTTCACGGCGACCATGATCGGGATCACCATCGGCAATATGTCGTCGGGAATGCCGGCGGCGTGCCTGCTGGGGCGCTGGACGCCGACGCCCGAGAAAAGCGCCAGGGCACAGGCAGACGCCGAACCCGCTTTGCGGCGCTATCTCGATCTGGCGAGCGGCGGCACGGCCGATGCGACCACGGTGTTCACCAACCGCAAGGCCGATCGCCGCTGGGCGCTGGACGGCACGAAGGGAGACCTCGCGGCCATTTCCGATCCCTGGGCCGGGCGTGTCGCGACGCTCAGGCTGCAGGGCCATATATTGGGCGGCGAAGCGGTGCGCTCGCGCGCGATTTGGGAAGCCGTCGCCGCGGACGGAACATTGCTCGGGCGCTATGACGCCGTGCTGCGCCGCACATCGAAAGGCCGCGAGCTTTCGTCCCTCGACCTCTATTCCCCGGGCAGCGCCGCAGCCGGCACGGCCAAGCCGATGGTCGATTTCTGCTACGATCCCGGCGACATCGAAGCCTATAAGGAAGCGGTGGCGAAGAACGAAGCCGAGCGAGCAGCGAAGCGCGCCGCAAGACAGCAGCAGCGCGCGGCAGCTGCGGCAAAATAGCCCAGGCCAGGCCTGTTGCATCGGAGGAAAAGAGGTCGGAAAAAAGGGGTCAGAGTCCTTTACGCCCCTCCTCCCTGCGCAGCGAAACCGATCCCTTGCGGCGCTGGTCGAGCGCGGGCCTACGCCACCCGGGAACGGCCGCGGCGCCGGATCTCGAGGATCCCCTGGATGACGATCGTGATCAGGAGCGGCAATGCCCAGCAGAGCCAGGCCGAGGTGACCTCTCGCTCGCCGATGGGCCTGAGATTCCTGGTTGGCAGATATTCGTCGGAGAGCCGGAAGACGACGAACGCGAAGGTCACTACGTAGGAGCGGACCATCCAGCTTCGGTGGAGCTCCACCGCGCGCTTGCGGATGGCGTACCAGGCCACGCCCGTCGTCGCGCCCCACGCGGTGGCGAGCCCGGCGAGCCCAAGGCCAAAGGAAGGGCCGAACGTCGTCGTGGCCGCCAGATAATAGCCCGCGATCATGCCCAGCCCCACGCAGCCCAGATACGCGCGACCCGTCCAGCGATGCACGGCGGGCCAGCGCCGCCGGAGGCCAGTCCAGAATTGCGCCAACCCCAGCAGGAGGGCTCCCGACCCGCACAGGATGTGCAGCAGAAATCCCCAGCGTCGCGGCCAATAGTCCGCCAACTCCCCGGCGTCGAAGCGAACCAGATAGTGCGCCACATATTTGCCGATGAAGCCGATCGCCAGGAGCCCGACCAGGCCCCATCCGAGCCAGATCGCGGCCGATCTGGCCAAAGCTGCGCCGCGCGACGCCGAAGCGTCTCGTCTGGCGGTTGCCGTCATGTCAGTCCCCCCAACACCCCGTTCCCGACCCGGGTTCGGGGAGCTTAACCGGCGAGCGGCTCCAGGACAATTGCGCCTTCATCACGGTGCCGGTTTACGTGATCCCCAAATCACCACAGCCGGATCCGGCAATCGACATGGTGAAGTGTTCGCGACGCCCCGGCACTGCGATGGAATCTCGGGGAATCGCGGGAAATCCCGGTGACACCGCACCTGTCTGGAATCAGCCCCAGGTGGATATTCCCGGCGCCGCTGAAGTCATCCGTGAAAAGTCGCCACCACTCCGGCTGTACTTCGGCGAAATCCCTCCCCCCGCGGCGCAAATCCTGTCACCTGTTCGCCGTAACGGCACCGTAACGATCTTCGCCTCGTTTCGCCGGCACTGGGCCGCTTCTGCACGGCCTGCTCATGACGGGAGAGTCCCATGTCCGGCACCATCCAGAAGCGTAAATTCTACATCATCGCGCACAATCCGAACCTGATCGAGGATGCCAAGGCGTTTCTTCTCGCCGGCGCCAACGCGCTCGAGCCCGATGTCTGCGTCAAGCACGGCAATTTCTTCATCAGCCACGATCATTCGCCCTCGTCGAATGCGATGACGCCGGCACACAGCCTGGAGAAATATCTCACTGACCTGCGCCGCTTCATCAATGCGCAGGGGAACAAGATCAACCTCGCCTTGATCATGTGGGATTTCAAGGATCCGGGCCCGACCGTCAGCATCCAGACCTTCCTGAAGGTGGTGCACGACAATTTCAGCGTCTTCCCCGAATGCGCCGATATCGCGATGAGCGTGACGGTCAGCAGCAAGGACGACGCCGATTTCCTGACCAAATATAACGGGCTGATCGCCAATGTCGCGGTCGGCATCGACGAGGAGAAGCTGCCCGGGGACGTCAGCACGGCCTTCGGTCTGGGCAACCAGAAGCGCTATTCCTATGCCAATGGCATCATCCTGACCGGCATCAAGCTCGGCGTGTTCCATTCGATGATGGCGGCCAAGGGAGTCCAGCAGTCCGATCCGGGGATGAAGCTGATCTACACCTGGGTGATGGCGGACAAGGACGCGATGCGCGATTTCCTGCACATCCATATCGACGGGATCATCGTCAATATCGGCAGCGTCCCCAAGCTGAAGGCGGTGCTGGCCGAGAAGGAGTTCGCGCCGCTCTACGAGCTGGCGAAAAAGGGCTATAATCCGTGGGACGCCCCGCCTTTGCCGACCTATTTCGCGACGATCCACACCGCCGATGAGGGCCTGGCCGGCACCGACGCCGTCATCCGCTTCGATCTGGCCGGCACCAACGGCACGCTGACGACCATCCTCAATGCGGATTACAAGAATGTGCTCGAACAGGACGGGATCGACACGATCACCTTCGAGGGGATGAACATCGGGACGGTCACCAGCCTGACGCTGACCGCCACCACCAGCGACATCAATTCGGACTGGCTGCCGGACACGATCACGGTGCGATCGACCATCGACAGCAATGTCGCCATCTTCGACTATGGGCCGAATGACTGGTTGAAGAAGAACCAGCCGATGAAGCGCTTCGCCTGAAGCAGGAAGTGCGGGGCCTCGCGGCCTCGCTCCCGGCTCAGCCTCTACGCCGCCCCGATCCGCTGCAGCTTGGCCAGCAGCGTCTGCTGGTCGAACGGCTTGGTGACATATTCGTCGGCGCCGGCGCCGATGCCCTGGAAGATGTCGGTCGTCTCGGATTTGGAGGTGCAGAACACCACTTTCGGGGTCACCCCGCCGTCGATCCGGCGCAGCGCGGCGACGAACTCGACGCCGCTCATCACCGGCATTTCCCAGTCGAGCAGGATCAGATCGGGCATCGCCGCCTTGCAGCGGGCGAGCGCCTCCTCGCCATTTTCGGCCTCGATCACCTGATAGCCGAGATCGGAGATGATCCGGTGCGCGACCTTGCGGATCACCCGCGAATCGTCGACCAGCAGGCAGCGCCGCGGGCGCGGCGGCGCGATCGGTGCCGGGGGCACCGCCGCGACCGGCTGCTCGGGTTCGGCGGGGAGGAAAGCGGATCGGCCGATGGCCGCCGGCCCCTGCAGGCGCTTGATCAGACCCTTAATGACTGCGGCTCCCTCTGGCTGAGGACCTGGCTCGCCGCGGCGACCACGGCCTGGTCGGCCTCGGTCATGCGGACATGGATATAGGGCACCCAGATGTCGCCGAACTCGGCCTTCTGGTACCATACGTCGATCACGTCGTAGGACGCCCAATAGCCGTCCGGCTGGCGCAGCCTCAGGCCCTCGCCGATCCGCGGGACGGAGGCGAAGCGCAGACTGACCTGGGTCTGGTGCGTCTCGTTCTGGACTTCGATCTCGATCAAGGGCAGCAACCTCCAGCGCGCCGGGGCAGCCTAGCCGGTAATCCTTGCCGAAAAGCGAATGACGATCCGCTACGCCGCGATCCCGTTCCCGGCAGACAGGAGCCCGAACAACGCCGCCCCCAGCTGCTCGTCGCTATAGGGCTTGCGCAGCACGGGCCGATCGGCAAACCGCGCCTCGACGCCATGCGCACCATAGCCGGTCGAAAAGACGAAGGGGATCGCGCGGCGCGCCAGGGCATCGGCGACGAGATAGCTGGTCTTCCCGTCCAGATTCACGTCCAGCATCGCCATGTCGAAACCTTGCGCTTCCACCAGCGCCAGCGCGCGGTCGGCCGTCGCTGCGGCGAAGACGGCGGTGCATCCCAGATCGGCAAGCGCGCCCTCGATGTTCATCAGGACCAGCATTTCGTCCTCGACGACGAGCACGCGCAGTCCGGACAGGAACTCATGCATCGATGGGCCTTCGCGGAAGTGGAACGTCGATGGTACATCTTACGCCCTGGGGGAGATAGTCGAGCCGCACCGCGCCCTCGAGCTCATGCGCCAGCCCGCGCTCGATCACCTGCGAGCCGAACCCCTTGCGCGCCGGCGCCGCCACCAGCGGCCCGTCCTGTTCGAGCCAGGTCAGGACCAGTCGTTCGCCGTCCAGCCGCGTCTCGCTGTTCCAGGCGATCTGGATCGTCCCGACATCGTTGGAAAAGGCGCCATATTTCACCGCATTGGTCGCCAGCTCGTGAAAGACGATGCCCAGCGCCAGCGTCGCCTTGGGCGCGAGGCGGATATCGGGGCCCTCGATCCTGAAGCGCTCGGCGCGGCCGTTCGCGACGCCAAAGGGCTTCAGCGCGGCCTGGAGCAGCTCGCGCAGCCCCGCGCCCTCCCAATTCTCGTGCGTGAGGAGATCGTGCGAGCTCGACAGCGCGAAGATACGCGATTCGATCGACTCCCGGATCGTGTCCGGGTCGGCGCTCGCCCGCAACGCCTGGCGCGCGATCGACTGCACCGTCGACAGCGTGTTCTTCACGCGGTGGTTGAGCTCGTCGATCAGCATCTCGCAATGCGCCTGTTTCGCGCGCTGCTGGGTGTGATCGACGAACGACACGAAATGCTGCACGACCTCGCCCGCTTCGTCGCACACCGGGCTGATGAACAGCGAGGCCCAGAAATCGGTGCCGTCCTTGCGCCGGTAACAGATCTCCGGCTCGCTGTCGGCGCGGCCGGCGAACGCGGCCGCAATTTCCGCCATCGCGTCCGCGTCGCACCCGCGCGCGATCAGCGAATCGAAGCTCGCGCCGAGCACCTCCTCGCGGCCGAATCCGGTCAGCTTGAGAAAGGAATCATTGGCGAAGACGATCGGGTTCGCGACCTCTTTGGCATTGGTGAAGATCATCGCCATGCGCGTTTTTTCGGCGGCGACCACGAACGGCCCGAGCTGATCCCGAAATTTCGCGACCTCCGCCTCGGCGGCCTGCTGGTCCGCCTGCGTGTTTTCATAGTCCGCCATTGCTACTGAGCCTGCGATCCGCGTGGATCGTTTCAGGTCTATAACGTTTTGACAACGCCGCGCGTTCCCGCATCGACGCGCCGCCGCCAAACATCCTGAAATCGTGCCGAATCCGCAATGCCTGCCGAGAGCGGGGAGCATGTTGCAACCGTTCGAAACGCTGCTTATCGTCCTGCCATCCGGGGGGAAACAATGAAGCGCGTTCTATTTTCCGTCATGTTACTGGCTTGTCCGGGGGCGCTTTCCGCTCAGGAGGCGGCACCACCAGCGTCGGACGACGCGCTCCCCGATCTTGCGGTACCGGCCAAGCAATTCGGCGATGACCGCAAATATATCGTCTTCCACAAGCCGGGCGTGACGGTGGAGCAGGCCACCGCCGATCTGTCCTTTTGCTGGCGCTTTCTGCCGCACGGCGTGTCGCGTGCGGCGCCGTCGTTCGTTCCCTGGCGACAGCGGGACGCTACCCGGCAGGTAACCTATTCCGGTGGCAGTTATGGCCTGGTCGGCGTCGCGATCGCCGCGATCATCGCCGGCCCGCTCGAGCGGAGCATCCGGCAGTCGCGGCTGTACCGATGCATGGTGCCGCGCGGCTATGCCCGTTACCGCACCTCGGAGGATGTCTGGAAGCTGCTCAACGAGGGCGGCGATGCCGCGAACTCGATCCGGCTGCAGGCCAGGATAGCGGCCGGTCCGGTACCCCCCACGCCGAAGGTCGAACCGTGATGAAGCATCTGTTGCGCTGCCTGCTCGCTTGCCTCGCCTGTTGCGCGACCCCGCTCGCGGCAAAGGAGACCCCCGAAATCCGTCAGATCCTGGCCGGTGAGCCAGTCCAGCTCGCCGCGACCAGGGCCTATGTGCTGGTCCGTCTCGACACCGATTTCTTCAAATTTTCCGCCCATATCCTGAGAATCCCCTCGGCCGAGGAAATGGAGGCCTATGAGGCGGCGAAACGCGCGGCCTTCGACAAGGCCGGGAAAAAGGCCGGGCCCTATGAATCCTTCGTCTTCGATTATGGCGGACGGCCCAACTTCCTGTCCCTCAACCCCAAAAAGCCCGCCGCCATGACCGGCAAGATCGCGCTCGTCCTCGCTGAAATTCCGCCGGGCGACTATGTCCTCTACGGTGAGGGGCTCAACAACTATCTCTATCAATGCTTCTGCTTCGGAACGGTCGGGTTCACGGTACGCGCCGGCACGGTGACTGATCTCGGCACGATGTTCTTCGCCAAGGCATGGGCGCCCTCCCCCATCCCCGAACTCGCCGGAGAGGTCGATCTGGGCCGTACCGCGGTGATGGATTACGGGCTCTTCGCGACGGCGCTGCGGCCCCGGCGGCCCGACGACGCGCTGCCGGCGGGCCTCGATCCGGCTTTGGTCTCACCCGCGACATTCCATGCGGTGGGGCCGTTCGTCGACACCAACACGCTGCTGATGAACCGGCTCGCCGCCATCCCGGGCGTGCTCGCCTATGACAGCGGGCGCGTGATCGACGTGGCTGAGGGCAAGGAGGCCCTGCCGAACTAGCCGGATGACGGTGGCCGCGAGCGGCTACCCCTCCAGTCCCCACCGGAACCGTCCGGTCAGCGTATAGTCGAACAGGGTCATCTGCTCGCGCACCCCCGCGCCGACATTCTCGATCACCCAGCCCGGCCGTCCGCCCGGGCGGCGATCCGAGATGATGCCTGTGTGCGGGATCGTCCCGCCGATCAGGCAGGTGAAGATATCGCCCGGCTGCCAGCCATCCGCGTCGCGCGGCAGCGGCAGGCGGGCGCCCCGGCGCGCGAAGAAGACGGCAAGGTTCGGCACCCGGCGGTGATCGATATTCGCATCCGGTCGCTTCAGGCCCCAGCGCCGCGGATAGGCGGCAAAGGCGCGCTGCATATCGGCATGGACCAAAGCCTGGAGATCAAGCCCGAACGCGTCGCGATAAGCGCGGATCAGCACATCGGTGCACACGCCCCGATCCCGCGGCACGTCGCCGCCCGGATAAGGCAGCTGCGTATAGGCGCGATCATAGCCGGTAGTGACGCCGACCTGCCGCCGCGCCGTGGCAACCAGCGCCGCCGCGGTGCGGCGCGGCCGGGCGGGAAAGGCCGCCGCACCGGCCGGGGCAGCAAGCAGGGCGGCAAGGATCGTGCGACGGGTGATGTCCATGACGGGGGTATAGCGAAACGGCTGGCACCAGGCGACGGGCTCACCGCGTTGGCGAAACGGGTGTTGGGCAAGATCCCTGAGCTCTCACCATCGCTCAGCTCCGGCAGAGCCTGGTTTGACGATTCCACCCATTTGGTCGATCCAATGGACCAAAGGAGCACCCAAAATGGAAATCTCCGTCTCCGATGCCAAAGCCCGGCTCACTGCTCTCGTCCGCCACGCCGAAGCGGGCGAAGACGTGATCCTTACGCGCCACGGCCAGCCGGCAGCCAGGATCGTCCCTATTGCGCCGAAACCGGATCGCGCCCGGCGCATCGCCATCATGGAAGAAGTCCGTGCGGCTGCCGAAAAGCGCGGGCTCGACGGAGGTCCCGACGCCGCCCGAAGCCAGGATCATCTCTACGACGAGCGCGGCCTGCCCGCTTGATCGTCATCGACGATCCCAAGCATCCGAGGCATTGATTCAACGCGGCACCCGATCATGCCATCCCCGCGGCAATGAGTGCCTCCCTCGCCTCGAAAGCCGACACCGCCAACCGCGCGAACGCTCCTCCCGCCAAGCCGCCCGCGATTCCCTGGTCGCGGGCGCATTTCCCTGTTCCGCAGGAACGGGGAATTTCGTCCGAGCTACGGCAACCGCGCATCTTTCAGATCGGACGCCGGACAGATATCTCCACCCGCTGCCCCGCATACCCGGTTCCGCCCGCCCTGCTTGGCCGAATAGAGCGCCGTATCCGCCAGCTTGAGCGAAGCCGCGCCGCCGCCTTCCGGATCGAGCGGGGCGATGCCGGCGGAGAAGGTCACATGGCCGATCGCCGCGCGCGTCACCTGGTTGACCAGCCGCCGCGCCGCGAGATCCCGCCGCAGCGTATCGACGATCGCGCCGGCCGCCGCCGCCTCGCAATCCTCGAAGATCATGGCGAATTCCTCGCCGCCGAAGCGCGCCACGTAGAATTTGCCCTCCGCGCCGATGTGCAGGCCCCCCGCCTGCAACGCCGACGCGACCAGCATCAGCACCCGGTCGCCCGTGTCATGGCCGTGCGCGTCGTTGATCGCCTTGAAATGGTCGATGTCGCACAAGGCGATCGTTGCCGGCCGGCCCTCGCGCGCGCTCGCCTCGGCCACCTGCTTCAGGCGCGTGTCGAAATCGCGGCGATTGGGCAGCTTGGTCAGATGGTCGACATGCGCCTCGCGTTGCGCGCTCTGCAAAGTCGTGCGCAGCTGGGTCGTCTCGATCGACCGGTGGCGCAATTCCTCCTGGATGTCGCGGGTCTGGTCGAGCATCGCCTGGGTCAGGCCGATCAGCCGCTCCACCGCGGGCAGTGCCTCGACCGAGGTGAGCCGGTCGGCCTCGGCCTGCAGCGCATCGCTATAGACATCCGCATTGCCGCGCGATCGCTCGACCAGTTCGAGGCACTGAGTCAGCACGACCGCGACCTGCTCGGTGGTCGAGGCGATCGCCTCGGGCCGCAGCGCACTGGTCGTGCTCGCGGCGTAGAAATCCTCCACCCAGCCGTTGGACAGCGACGTCCGGCTCGCGAACATCGCCTGGATGGAGCGTTCGAGCCGGTGGTCGGCATGAGTCAGATAATCATGCGCGCACATGAAATTCGTCGCCGACAGGCCGAGCCCGTTGGCGAACAGGAAGGTGCCGATTTCCTCGAACAGCAATTCCGCTTGGGTCCGGCGCGCGCCCTCCACGTCGAACGCGGCGTCCGCATCGGGCGCGGCCGTCCCTTGCCCGGCATCGGGACGCGCCATCCAGCGCGAGACCCGGCCGGCGGCCCTGCTGGGAACGGGGCTCGCCACGGGCGAAGTCTCAAGATGCTGAAGCATGGCCATCCCCCATGAGGCGATGGGCATGCCCGTGTGACGTTCCCGGTCCGGCGATGACGATCAACATAGGCCCCTTTCGCCTATTGGCATATCGCGTGCCGGTAAATTTTTGCTTCATCTTGAGGGGGCAATCCGATGCTGCCGATCCGGCAGCGTTGATTGCTTCCGCGCGCCCGATTCCGCCGATGCTGTGGCCGCCATGGACCACCGTGCCTCAGTCGCGGATGGGCTCGACCGGACCGGTTTCGAACGAGCGCGACCATCCCGCCACGGTCACGACCCGGCCGGCCTCGAAGGTGAAGGTGACGGGGTACACGTTTTTGCCCCGACTATTGATGAAGTCGACCACCACCTTCTGGCGCGCGCAGGCATCCTCGATCGGTGTCGGAATGAAATCCCATCCGAAAAACGGGAACGTATCGGCTTTCATTTCCCGGGCGAGGGCACGGGCACCGGCAACACCCGTGCCGAGCGGCCGTCCGACATCGCCGGCGCCAAGCGAGAAAGCCGCCGCCGGGGCGACCAGCTGCTGAAGCCGCGGATCGTTTCCACCATGGGAAGCCGCGGCTCGATTCACGACCTCGACGGCCCTGCTGCTCAGCAAATATTGCAGCTCGCCGATCGTCTTCACTTCCTTGATGTCGCAACCCTCGACGGGCCGGCCCGCGACGGCAACGGGCGCGCCAAGCAGGAAAGCGGCGATCGAGGCAAGGCCAAGGGCGTTCATCACCCAAGCATGGCGCGCGGGCGCAATATCCGCAACGGGTCGCGAAAAAGGGGTCAGAGTCATTTAACGGCAGCCCTGATCAAGGCGTAGCTGACGGTGATCGTGGAACCCGGACAAGATCCTCGACAACGAGGCGCGGAACCGGCCTCCCCGCTGCTCGTTTTGTGTCAGGCACAGCTTCACGCAAGGCGGCATCGTGTCCGGGCTCAACACCGAAATATGGGAAAAGGAGCTGCGTCTCCTGCTCGATCAGCTCCAGGCGCATCCGTCGCGCGACGCGACGGTGGAACGACAGCGTATCGCCGTCCTGAAGAACCTGATCGCGACCCGGGGCAAGATCGACGCCTGATCCTGGCCCTATCTCTCGCGTCCCTAAACGCGGCAACATTGCCTGCATCCACGACTTCTGATATGGTCACGAAACTAGTCAGGAGCACCGCCATGGACCGCATCAACCTCGCAGATGCCAAGGCGCATCTCAGCGAGCTGGTCGATCGCGTCGAAACGGGCGAGTCGATCGACATCGTCCGCCGCGGCAAGCTCGCGGCCCGGCTCACGCCGCCGACTCCCATCCGGGCGAAGGTGGACGGCGCCGCGCTACGCGCCCTCACCGCGCGCCAGCCGATACAGGTAGAGCCGGCGGCCGAAACGATCCGCGGGATGCGCGACACCGATCGTTATTGATGTTCTACCTTGATACCTCGGTGATCGTCGCGGCCTTGACGCGCGAGGAGTCGACGCCCCGCGTCCAGTCGTGGCTCACCGAACAAGAGGGGGGCAGCCTCCATATCAGCGACTGGACTCTCACCGAGGTTTCGAGCGCGCTGGCGATCAAGGTCCGTACCGGCGCCCTGTCACCCGAACAACGCGCCGAGGTGATCGCCGCCTGGACTGGCCTCCGCGGCGCCAGCCTGACCGTCCTGCCCCTTGCCTCGGCGCACTTCGCCACCGCAGCAACCTTTGTCGACCATGTCGATCTCGGCCTTCGCGCCGGTGACGCACTCCATCTCGCCGTCGCCGCGGCGGCGGGCCAGGCGATGGTGACGTTGGACCGCAGGCTGGCCGACGCCGCTACAGCGCTCGGCGTCAGGGTGATCGCACCCTGACGAGACCGCCCCTCACCGTAACCCGATAGACAGCCGTCCTTCCGCTATTCCCCACCCGTACCTTGATTCAACACCCCACCAATTCATGCCACGACCGGGCAATGACCATCGCCCTCGCCCTGAAAACCGATTCGACCAGCCCGTCGCATCAGCTTCCCGCCGCGCCCGCGCCAATTCCCTGTTCGGCGCCGGCATTTCCCTGTTCCGGATCGCCGATTTCCCTGTTCGACGAAACAAATTCCCTGTTCCGAAAGAACAGGGAATTGCCCCATAACACCCTGATTCCACAGCGATATTCTAGGCAGAATCGACCCCGATCGACCCGAAAAAAAGAAAATTTCCCTGTTATTCCCCTGGAACAGGGAATTTCGGCCGCCGCTCCGTCGGCCTCAACCCCCTCCGAAACCGCCCTGCCCCCGGCCATTCAGCCTCCGGCGCCCGCGCCGGCCGGGCCCGCCCCGCTCCGCTATCGGCCCATCCACGCCGACCAGGCCCTCAAGCTCTACGCCCACGGCCTCGACGATGCCGATGTCGCCGATTTCTTCGGGATCCTCACCACCACGCTCGATCGCTGGCGCCGCGAGCGGCCGGACTTCGCCGTCGCCGTCAGCGCCGCAGCCTGGGCGCGAGCATCCCGACCTGCCCGCGATAGTCGACATAGCGATCGCCGAACAGGCCGATCAGGTCGCGCTCCTCATGCCGGATCGCGATCAGGATATAGCCGAACATCGCGGCGGCGAGCAGCAGATGCCCCGCGCTCATCACCGGGATCGCCCAGAAGGCCAGGATGAAGCCGCTATAGAGTGGATGGCGGACCAGCTTGTAGAAGAAGGGCGTGCGGAATTTCGGCGCCACCGCCGCGGCGTTCCGCGCATGGCCCCACACCTGCTTCAGCCCGAACAGCTCGAAATGGCTGATCAGGAAGGTGCTGAGCAGCACGATTCCCCACCCCGCCGCGAACAGCGCGTAAAGCGCGATCACGCCGGTGCGGTTCTCGACCGACCAGACGATCCCCGGGATCGGCCGCCAGAACAGGAACATCACGATCAGCATCACGCTCGCCAGCAACACATAGACGCTGCGCTCGATCGGCTCCGGACGATGCGGGTCCACCGCTGCTTGAACGCCGGCCGCGCCATCACGCTGTGCTGCACGCCGAACAACGCCACCAGCGCGAGATCGACGATCACCGCCTGCGCCACGCCGCCGATCGGCCCGCCGCGATCGACCGTCAGCGGCACGAAGGGCAGATTGCCGACAAAGGCGACGAGATAGAGGAAGGTCGCAAAGAAGATCACATAGGCGACAAGGCCGAACAGCAGGTAGAATCCTCGGGTCATGCTCGCTCTCCCGTGGGACCGGTGTCCCGGCGAAGGCGAAGGGCTGCGGCCGAGTGGTGCAGAGGTATAGGAAGGAATCGACATTCGCGGGCTCGACCGCCAGGAAGGTCCCGATCGCCCCCCTTGTTTGTCCGGATCGCCCCCTACCGCCGCCAACCGCTCGCCTTCATGCTCGGGGCCTTATTCAGTGAAAGGCACCTCCATGAAGAAATATGTGATCGAACGCGCCATCCCCGGCGTCGAGCGGCTCTGCGGCGAGGAGCTGAAGGGCGCCGCCGCCACCTCGAATGCCGCGCTCGCCCAGCTCGGCCAGCGGGTGCAGTGGCTCGAATCCTTCGTGGCGGCGGACAAGACCTTCTGTATCTATCTTGCCGAGGACGAAGCGGCGATCGAGGATCATGCGCGCCTGAGCGGCTTTCCCGCGACCCGGATCACCGAGGTGGTCAGGATGATCGATCCGACCACCGCGGGGTGACGATCGGGGCCGAAACAAGGGGCGGATCATGCTGGACGTAACGGTGGTGCTGCTGGACGACGGCCTGTCGTCCACCGCGATCATGCCGGCGGAGATCTTCCACTGCGCCGGCGCGCTGTGGAACGATCTGCACGATCGCGCCGTCGAGCCGGCCTTCAGCGTGCGCACCGTGTCGCTCGACGGCGGCCCGGTGCGCACGGCGAGCGGCTTTTCCCTGCTCCCCGGCGGCGGCATCGGCGATGTCGAGCGCACCGACATCGTCATCGTGCCCACCTCCGGCCTCGATCTCGATCTGAAGCTGGTCGAGAACAGCGCGCTGCTGCCCTGGCTGCGCCGTCACTATGATCAGGGCGCCTGGGTCGTCGGCGTGTGCATGGGCGCGGCCTATCTCGCCGAGGCGGGCCTGCTCGACGGGCGGATCGCGACGACGCACTGGGCGCTGGGCGAGGCGTTCGTCGCCCGCTACCCGCAGGTGCGCTGGCGGCCGGAACTGTTCGTCACCGAGGATTCGCGCACCTTGTGCAGCGGCGGCGTCGGCGCCTCGATCGACGTCAGCCTCTATCTCGTCGAGAAGTTGTGCGGCCATGAGGTCGCGGTGCAGACCGCCCGGGCGCTGCTGCTGCCGATGCCGCGAGTCTATCAGTCGGGCTATGCGATGCTGCCGGTGTCACGCGCGCATGGTGACGAGCGAATCCGCGCGATCGAGACCTTCCTCCAGGCCAATTTCCGCGACGACATCGCGACGCCGGCGCTGGCCGACCGCGCTGGTCTCGGCGAGCGCACCTTCGTCCGCCATTTCAAATCGGCCACCGGCCACCTCCCGGCCGCCTATATCCAGGCGCTGCGGATCGAGGCGGCCAAGGCGATGCTCGAGCGCGACGCGACGCCGATCCAGTCGATCAGCGCGGCGATCGGCTATGACGACGTGTCTTTCTTCCGCAGCCTGTTCAAGCGCAGCACCGGCATGACCCCCGCCGAATATCGCGGCCATTTCGCGCCGCTCAGCGTGCGCGGCCATGCGGTGGCGGCGGCCGGCTGAACGCGGGGTCAGCGGCGCTTACCCGCTCGAGACAGGTAATGTCTTGTTGCTTCCCCGGCGAAGGCCGGGGTCAAGTCGGGGGACTTTTGGGAGAATCCAGCGGCCACCCGCGCCGCACTGTCCGCCCTCGGCTTCGCCCTCACGATCCGCTCTCGTCCCCGTCGGCTGCCGGCTGGCCGGGCAGCGGCACCGGGCCGTCGCCGGTCGCGCTGTCGCTGTCATAATCCTCGCCCGAGCTACCGCCGCCGGCGCCTACGCCGCTGCCATGAACCGTGCCGGTGGCGGAATCGATCCAAGCCCTCTTTCCGTTCTCGGGCGGGA
>NZ_JAQGLC010000119.1 GCF_028293085.1 Sphingomonas bacterium | reverse complement strand
TCGCGGCATCCGCCCGGCGCCCGGCTATCCTGCCTGCCCCGATCACAGCCTGAAGCCGACCTTGTTCAAGCTGCTCGACGCGCACCATGCGACCGGCATCTCGCTGACCGAAAGCTTCGCGATGCTGCCGACCGCGGCGGTGTCGGGTTTCTATTTCGGCCACCCGCAAGCCGAATATTTCGGCGTGGCGCGCGTCGGCCGCGATCAGCTCGAGGAATATGCCGAACGGCGCGGGGTGGACTTGCCGACGGCGGAGCGCTGGCTGCGGCCGAACCTCGACTGACGAATAGGTCCATTCCGGCCGTGACTCAGCCTTTCCCTGCTCGCGCATCGGTACGATGATGGGGTGGGGAGACGGCAAATGATGGATCGGGAAACAATCCTGGATGTCGTGGATCAGGCCTATGCCGCGCGGCAGCGAGGCGACAAGGAGGCGTTGCGCGATCTGTTTGCACCGAATGCCGTCTTTCGGATCGTCGGGCAGAGCCACCTGATGGGCGGCCTGGACGTTGGGCCGGCGGACGCGCTGACCGCGGTCGAGGCGCTGGTCGACCTGTTCCAGTTTCACCGGATGGAACGGGTGCAGGTCGTTGTGGATGATCCGATCGTGATGATCCACTGGGCGGTGGAGACGTCGAGCGGCGGCGGCCCACGCGTCGAGACCGAGCTTTGCGACATCTGGACCCTGGATGAGAATGACAAGGTCACCTCCATCGTCGAATTTGGCGATACCGCGCTCATTTCGCACATGCTTGCAGCACGGCCCGCCTGAGCGGATAGGTTAACCCTCAATTTGCCTTCACATGGCACAGTCTCCGGCGCATTCCCCGCGCGAAGGAGCAGCCTGCCATGCGCCGCGTCATTCCGTTCATCGCTCTCGCACTCACTGTCCCCGCCGCCGCCCAACGCGGCGCGCCCTTCACCATCGCCGAGACCGGCCAGGGCTTCGCGACGATCGACGAGGCGGTGCAGTCGGTGCGGATGGGCACCGCGACGATCCTGATCGCGCCGGGCGTCTATCACCAGTGCACGGTGCAGGCCGGCGGCGTCATCACCTTCAAGGCGGTCGAGCCGGGCCAGGCGATCTTCGACGGCACCACCTGCGAGGGCAAGGCGGCGTTCGTGCTGCGCGGGCAGGGATCGACCGTCGATGGGCTCGTCTTCCGCAACATGCGCGTCGGCGACGGGAATGGTGCCGGTGTGCGAACCGAGATGGGCAACCTCACCGTCACCAACTCGATGTTCATGGACAGCCAGGAAGGCATCCTGGGCGGCGAGCCGATCGGCCAGAAGATCGTGATCGATCATTCGACCTTTGCCGGCCTCGGCCAGTGCGACGAGACGCCCGATTGCGCGCATTCGATCTATCTTGCCAACAAGGGATCGGTGACGATCACCAATTCGCGCTTCGAGCGCGGCACCGGCGGCCATTACGTCAAGCTGCGCGTGCCCAACGTCACCATCGCCGACAACAGCTTCGACGATACGAGCGGACGCAAGACCAATTACATGATCGATCTGCCCGAAGGATCGACCGGCCTGATCACGCGCAACACCTTCGTCCAGGGGCGCCAGAAGGAGAATTGGACCGGCTTCGTCGTCGTCGCGGCGGAGGCGCGCAACTATGCGTCGACGGGGTTGCGCGTGGAGGGCAATGTCGCGACGCTCGCGCCCGGCGAGACGCGGAGCCCGGCCTTCGTCGCGGATTACAGCCATGAGCGGCTGGCAGTGGGGGCGAACAAGCTCGGTGCCGGCGTGCGGCCGTTCGAGACGCGCTAAAGCCAGACCGGATTGTTTGTCAGGTCTGCCGAATACATGGTCATATATTGCGCCATGCGCGGCCGGTCCGAAATGTTCGGGCTGGCGCCGTGGGGAAGATCGTTGCGCCAGATGATCAGGTCGCCGGCGCCCGCGGCGATCGGCTTCGCCTCGCCACTCAGATCGACCTGACGCGGGTCCGCATCGCCGATTTCCGCCAGCCAGCCGGCCAGCCGGCGATGGAATCCGGGCACGACCCGAAGCGCGCCCTGCTCCGCGCTCGTATCGGTCAGATAGAGGATGCCCTGGGTTGCGAACGGAATGGGCGCCGCGATGCTGTCGTCCCAGTGCAGATGCGGTCCTTGGAATCGGTAGCCGGGCTGTATCGGCGGGTTGAAGCTCATCCGGTCCACCAGCGACCAGAGATCCTCGGTTCCCCATAATTGCGCGAAGGCCTTGTGTACCCGCGGCGCATATCGGGCGGCGTCCAGCGCCGGATCCTGAAAGAGCTGGATCATGATGCCGTTGGTGCGCGGGCCGTACCAGCTTTCGGGATCGTCCGGCGTGGCGCCGATAGTACGCCACAACAGCGCCTCGGCGGCCTTTGCCTCTTCGGCGGTGATCGCGTTGCGCAGGATGACATATCCTTCGCTATCCCAATGGGCCAGATCGCGCGCATCGAGCACGGGAGCCGCGTCCGCGATCGCCTGCAGGCGACGCCGCACCGGCTCGGGCGGCGGAACGCCGTCCAGCCATGCATGATAGCGCGCGATCTTCAGCGGATCGGGCGGACCGGCCGTCGCCACCACCCAGTCCTGAAAGGCCGGCCAGTCGGGCCGGTCGTTCCCCAGCCAGGTGATGGTCTGTTCGAGCCCCAGCCCGAGCACGTCGAGCAGGAGTCGCGGCTGCCGGTCGTGCATCGGGAGCGCCTGCGGCCGCCCCGTATAATGCGCCCAGAGATTCTCGAGGCCCCGTATCTCGGGAAGCGCGGACCGGGTGTCGGACACGGTGGCGGACAAAGGAGACATACTGGCTCCTCATCCGCTACCATGATGTCAACGTCAATTGCCGCCGCCGCTCCTGTCAGGGGCAGGTGCTCGCCGGTCCCGCATCGAGATCGAGGCACCGTCCGTCGGGTTTCGGCGCAGTGATCGGCAGTCCGATCGTCCCGGCCAGCGTCGGCATGATATCGACCGTCTCGACCGACAGTGGCTGCTCGAACCCGATCATGCCCTTGCGCCAGAACAGGATCGGCACGCGCCGGTCATAGTCCCAGAAGCTGCCATGGGTGGCGACGCTGCTCTTGGTCGGATCGGCGATCGGCGTGATGCGCGGCTTGAGCGCCACGACGATGTCGCCTGATCGCGGCGCATAATAAGAGGCGCGGGCGCGCTGGATCAGCGTCCAGGTCTCGGGCGGGCCGCTCGGATCGGGCGTCGCCGCGATCTGGGCCGCGGAGAAGGCGGCGGCGACCTGCGGGTTGGCGCGGATCGTCGCGAGCGCCGCCTTCAGCACGGCGGCGCGCTGCACTTTGGTGATCGTCGGATCGATCCAGATGTCGCCCGAACCCGCATCGCCATAGAGCAGGCTGCCCGTCACCTTGAGCTTGAGCCTGGCCGCGATGGTCTTGCCGATCGCGGCTGGGGTGAAGCCGGGCGCGATCCGCTCCGCCTCCGGCGCGCCATGCTCGCGATTGCGCTCGGGCAGGTCATGGCCGCCATGATCGGCGGTCAGGACGACCTCGTAATCGACCCCGGTCCGGTCGAGCACTCCGAAGAAGGAGCCGAGCGACTGATCGAGATTGGCGAGCTGCACGCACATCTCGTTGCCCTCGGTGCCATAGGCATGGCCGACATAATCGGTCGCCGAGGCACCGACCGCGATCAGATCGGTCGTGCTGCCCTGGCCGAGCTTCATGTCCTGGATCATGCCCGCCGCCAGCGCGAGGATGGTGGCGTCGAAGGCGGGGGAGGCGCGGAACTTGTTGAGGTCGCCGGCCGGTCGCTCGAAGCGCCCCGCGCCCACCGTCTTGCCGCCGCCGACCGGAATGGCGCGGTCGTGCGGCAGGCAGAAATCGGGCTCGTCGACCGGCCCCTGCGCCTGGGCGAGCAAGGCGGTGGCAGTGGCGTTGGTGCGATCGACCACGGCCGGCGTCGCGCGGCCGGCATAGGAGACGAACGCCTTGCCGTTCCACCACCAGAGTTCATCGACCTTGTGGCCGCCCATCATCACCGCCGCGCGGTCCTTGCCCGCGACCGAGACGATTCGCGCCGCCGGGTTCGCCGCTTTCATCCGCTCGCCCAGCGTCGGCACCAGCAGATGCTTGTCGGAGACGGTATAATCGGAGGAGGTGCTGCCGGGCACGCTCTCGTCCTCGGCGCAATAGACCTGCTTGTCCTTGCGCGGCGTCTTCAGATCGGCCCAGTTGTTGGCGATGATCCCGGTATGCTCGGGCCGGAACCCGGTCAGGATCGTCGAATGGCCCGGGCAGGTCTCGGTCGCGGCATGGCTCTGATATCCCGAGGGAAAGACCGCGCCGTTGAGCAGTCGCGCGAAGCCGCCGGTGAAGCGGTTGCGATATTCGGCGAACAGATCGGCGGAGAACTGGTCGACCGAGATGGTCACGATCAGCTTGGGCGGCGTGTGCGGGGCGGGGGGAGCGGGCGGCGATTCCTGAGCCTGGAGCGGCGTGGCGATCATCAGGGCGGCCAGGGTGGTGATCGATGCCAGGCTTTTCACGTGTCTCTTCTCCGCGCTCAGGTGCAATGCACTGCGCCCGCCGCTATGGGCGAGGTCGTGACTGCCGACAAGGATGGGCGATGCGCGTTTTCGGTTACCTGATTGTGACGGTTCTGGCCGCGATGGCCGCATTGACGGGTGCGCGGGCCGAAGGGCCCGCAGCGCTGGGCAAGGGACCGCATCTGGCGATCCGGCTGGTGGCCGAGACGATGAACCCCGCCGCCGGCGAGGAGGTGACGCTCGCGCTCGACACGCGGCCCGAGCCAGGCTGGCACGGTTATTGGCAGAATCCGGGCGACGCGGGCTTTCCGGCGACGCTCAAATGGACTTTGCCCAAGGGCGCGAGCGTCGGTGAGCCGGCCTATCCCGTGCCCGGCATGCTGTTGGTCGCGGGCCTGATGAACTATGTGTTCGAGGCGCCTTATGCGCCGCTGGTGACGCTCAAGGTGCCAGCCGGGCTGGCGACGGGCACCGCATTGCCGGTGAAGCTCCATGCGCAATATCTCGTCTGCACCAAGACCCTGTGCGTGCCGGAAGAGGCCGATCTTTCGCTCGACCTGATCGTCGGCGACGGCATGATCCCCGCAGCGGCGCAGGCGACCTTCGATAGCTGGCGGCGTGCCATCCCCAAGCCGCTCGATGCGAAGGGGACCTACCAGGTGACCGCGGGCAAGATCCGCATCGCAATGCCCTATCCG
>NZ_JAQGLC010000105.1 GCF_028293085.1 Sphingomonas bacterium | reverse complement strand
CAGCATGTCGTGATCGGCAAGCGTACCGGCCTCACCGACGACGAGATCGCCCGGATCAAGCAGGGCGCGGCGGGATGGGACGCGGCAGATGCGGCGGTCCTCAACGCCTGTGACGACCTGACCCGCGACTATTTCGTCTCGGACGCAAGCTGGGCCGCGCTCGCCGCGCATTTCACCACCGAACAGTGCATGGACCTGGTCTATACCGTCGGCCAATACACCCAGGTTTCGATGCTGCTGAACAGCTTCGGCGTGCAGCTCGATCCGGGGCTCGCGCTCGATCCCGATCTTGATCGGCGCACCGCATGAGCGGCCGCCTCGCCGGCAAGGCCGCGGTCGTGATCGGCGCGGGCCAGACGCCCGGCGACACGATCGGCAATGGCCGCGCCACGGCGATCCTGTTCGCCCGCGAAGGCGCCCGCGTCTTCTGCGTCGACCGCGATCTTGCCCGCGCCGAGGAAACCGCCGCCGCGATCGCGGCCGAGGGCGGCGAGGCCGTCGCCCATGCCGCCGATATCCGCGACGAAGCCGCCTGCGCCGCGCTGATTGCCGCCGCCCGCGACGCCTTCGGCCGGATCGACATCCTCCACAATAATGTCGGCGGCGGTGCCGGCGACGGGCCGGTCGACTCGATCGATCCCGACCGCTTCGACGCGATCCTCCATCTCAACCTCACCGCGATGCTGCAGACGATCAAGCATGTGCTGCCGGTGATGCGCGGTCAGGGCGGCGGCGCGATCGTCAACATCTCCTCGCTCGCCTCGATCGCGCCGGCGGGGATCATCGCCTATGAGATATCGAAGGCCGGGGTGAACAAGCTCACCACCAGCGTCGCCGCGCTCAATGCCCGCCACCGCATCCGCTGCAACGCGATCCTGCCCGGCCTGATCGATACCCCGATGGCGATCCAGGGCTGGGCGGGCATGACCGGCGAGGCCCAGGCCGAGCTGCGCGCCAAGCGCAATGCGCGCGTGCCGATGGGGCGGATGGGCACGGCCTGGGATGTCGCCCACGCGGCCCTGTGGCTGGCCTCGGACGATGCGCGGTTCGTGACCGGGGCGCTGCTGCCGGTCGATGGCGGGCAATCGGTGCGGCTGGGATAGGGCGCGCCTGTCCCACACCCACCCGTCACCCCGGGGCTGGAGCGACGGGAGCGGCTGCAGGCGGCGGCGGGCCATCACGGCCCGGCCCGTCGGGACCATCGCGATCCGGCCCACCCGCCCCGCCATGCGGCCCGTGACGGCCGTGCGGCCTCCGGCCCATCGGCCCCAGCGCCGTCACCTTGCCATTGGCGCCGACCAGAAAGGATGCGCGTACCACGCCGTTCCGGTTCCAGCCCTGGATGGTGACGGGCGCCCCGGCCGCGATCAGGCTGCTGCCCCGGGGGCCCATATCCACCAGCGTCCGCCCGCTGCCGTCGACCAGTACGAAGCTCGATCCATAGACCTCGCCGACCTTGCCGCGCACGGTAACGAGGCCCTCGTCCGTCTTCAGCGAGGCGATCGAAACGGGGCTGAGCGGCGCCACCTCGATCGAGGGCCCCGCCATCCGGTCCATCGTCGCACCCACGGCGCCGCCCGCGCCGAGCAGGGCAATGGCGGCCAGGGCGGTACGGCCGGATAGCCGCCGGACGGGTCGTGGTTCGATTTGGTCTGTCATCTGTTTCACTCCATGGATTGACGATGGAGCCGTGATAGCGAGGGCGCCCGGCGCTACGCTGAACCTGCCTGTTCAGTTTCGGTTTAAGCCGCGGGTCTAGCCGGAACGGGAAAGGAGCCCGATTGCGCATCCTGTTGATCGAGGACGACGCGGCACTGGCCGACGGCATCGCCCGCGCGCTGCGCGCGGAAAACTGCGCGGTCGATATCGCCGGCAATGGCGAGGACGGCGCGCATCTCGGCGATACCGGCCGCTATGACGCGGCGGTGCTCGATCTCGGCCTGCCGGTGAAACCGGGCATCGCGGTGCTCAGGGAATGGCGCGCCGCCGGCCATACGCTCCCGGTGCTGATCCTCACCGCGCGCGACGGCTGGTCCGACAAGGTCGAGGGCTTTCGCGCCGGCGCCGACGATTATCTGACCAAGCCGTTCCGCGTCGAGGAGCTGGTCATGCGCCTGCGCGCGCTGGTCCGCCGCGCGGCGGGCCATGCCGCAACCCGTATGACCTGCGGTGCGCTCGCTTATGATTCGCAGACCGGCCAGTTCGAGCTGGACGGCCTCCCCTTGCGCCTCACCGCGCTCGAATGGCGCGTGCTCTCGGCGCTGATGCTTCGCCGCGACGTGGTGGTCGACCGGCTCGAGCTGATGGAGCGCGTCTATGAAGGCGATGCCGATCCCGACTCCAACTCGCTCGAAGTGATCATCGGCCGCCTGCGCCGCAAGATCGGCCGCGACCTGATCGAGACGGTGCGCGGCCGCGGCTATCGCCTGACGGACCAGCCGGCATGAGGCTCGTCCCGCGCTCGCTCTACGGCCGGCTGCTGCTCGCCTCGATCGTCGCCACGCTGGCGGCGCTCGCGCTGGCCGCGGTGGCGATCGGCGCGGTGCTGGAGCGCTTCGTGATGCAGGGGCTCGACCAGCGCCTCGACGCGCAGATCGCGGTGCTTGCCGCGGCGGTGAAGCCCGATGGCACTATCGACCGCGGCCGGATCGTCATCCTCCCGCCCGCCGACCGGCACGAACAGGGCGGCGGATGGTGGATCGAGACCGATGGCCGCTTCACGATCGGTTCCCTGCCCCAGGCCGCGATCGCTACGCTGTCCGACCCGGCGAACCATCCCCCCGACCCCGGGCGCCATCGTCGCGACCACCGCGAGCGCGACGACGCGTCACGCCCCCAGCCGTTCGACGGCCGCATCGGCAGCCATGGCTATCATGGCCGCCGCCTCTCAGTGCCGACCGACACGGGCACGGTGACGATCACCGCCGTCGCGCCGCGCGCGATCGTCGAGCGCCCGATCCGCGCCGCCAAGACGCCATTGCTCGGCTCGCTCCTGCTGCTCGGCCTGGCGCTGGCCGCCGCGACCCTGGTGCAGCTCCGTATCGGCCTCCACCCGCTGCGTCGGCTTGGCGATGCGATCGGCGCGGTCCGCGCCGGCACCGCCACCCAGGTTTCCGACGATCAGCCGACCGAGCTGCAGCCTCTCGCTCGGGAGCTCAATGCCTTGCTCGGCGAGAATGAAGCCGCACTCGCCAATGCGCGCGGCCATGTCGCCAATTTGGCGCACGGCCTCAAGACCCCGCTTGCCACGCTCGCGCTCGGCCTGCGCGATCCGGCGCGCGATCCCGACGGTACGCTCGGCCGCGAGGTCGCCCGGATCGATCACGCAATCCGCCATCATCTCGGCCGCGCAAGAGCCGGTACGCCCGGCGGCGCCGCGCGGCTCAGGACCGCGCTGGCGCCGGCGCTTGACGGCCTGATCGAGGCGCTCGGCCGGATTCACGCCGATCGCGGCATCGCGGTCGAGCGCAGGGTCGCCCCCGGTCTTGCGCTGGCGATCGATCCGCAGGATCTCGACGAGATGCTCGGCAATCTGCTCGACAACGCCTGGCGCTGGGCCGCGCACCGGATCCTGATCGAGGCCGGCCCCGACGCCGACGGCCGTGCGCGGATCGCGATCGAGGACGACGGCCCCGGCATCCCCGCCGACGGCCGCGCCGCGGCGCTGGTGCCCGGGCGACGGCTCGACGAGCGCGGCGACGGGCATGGCTTCGGCCTGTCGATCGTGCGCGAGCTGGCCGAGCTGTACGGCGGCACGCTGACGCTTGATTCGTCGCCGTCGGGCGGATTGGCGGCGATCGTGCGGCTGGCCCTGGCGGGATCGCGCCAGGATGGAGTGATGTGACAAAAATTTCACGAGTTCCGCGTTCGTTCTCTTGCCTTTCGCGTAGCCCGCAGAACTCCACGCGTCGCTGCGCTGCAACGTTTCGTCGATGCCATGAAGCGACTCAAAATAGCGACGAACGGAGTCTCTTAATTGTCATTTACTGTCTTGCGGTCTGTCAGGAATGGGCACAATCTGTTGGGGTTGAGTTCGGGGGCGAACCCAAGAGCTGGTAGAACGAAGACCGCGACCCCATATTGCGGAATGCTTCCACCCCGTGCCTGTCGGCACGGGCAGGGCAGATTTTGTTCTCCGTGGGCGCCCTCGAAATGGTATGATGGGGGTTCGCCCCCGATTCGAACGGACCGGGAACGCCAGCAGGCGTCGGTCGGGTATGTTTGATGAGATGAGGGGCAGCAGAGTGATGGATTTCCGGGATACTCAGGAGGCAAGCGTAACCATGGCCACCGACGCGATCGAAGCAGCAGCCGCCACGGCCCCCATCGCCGACACGTCGAGCAAGAATGGCGGCGCGAAGCGCAAGCTGGCGACGCGCGGCGATTCGAAGGAAGTGAAGCAGCAGCTCTATCCGGTCGAGGTCGATCATTCGCGCGACGCGCTCCTCACCGATTTCGGCAAGGACACGCTGAACGACCGCTATCTGCTCCCGGGCGAGCGCTACCAGGACCTCTTCGTGCGCGTGGCTTCCGCCTATGCGGACGATGCCGCGCATGCGCAGCGCATCTATGATTATATCTCGCAGCTCTGGTTCATGCCCGCCACGCCGGTGCTCTCGAACGGCGGCACCGGCCGGGGCCTGCCCATCTCCTGCTTCCTCAATTCAGTGCCCGACAGCCTGAACGGCATCGTCGACACCTGGAACGAGAATGTCTGGCTCGCCTCGCGCGGCGGCGGCATCGGCACCTATTGGGGCAATGTCCGCGGCATCGGCGAGCCGGTCGGCCTCAACGGCAAGACCAGCGGCATCATTCCGTTCGTGCGGGTGATGGATTCGCTGACGCTCGCGATCAGCCAGGGATCCCTGCGCCGCGGTTCGGCTGCGGTCTATCTCGACATCTCGCATCCGGAGATCGAGGAATTCCTCGAAATCAGAAAGCCTTCCGGCGATTTCAACCGAAAGGCTCTGAACCTCCATCACGGCGTGCTGATCACCGACGCCTTCATGGAGGCAGTCCGCGCCGGCGAGGAATGGACCCTCACCAGCCCCAAGGACGGATCGGCCCGCGCCACCGTCGACGCGCGCTCGCTGTTCCAGAAGCTGGTCGAGACACGCCTCGCGACGGGCGAGCCCTACATCATCTTCGCCGATCACGTGAACAAGGCGATGCCCAAGCATCACCGCGATCTCGGCCTCAAGGTCTCGACCTCGAACCTGTGCTCGGAAATCACGCTGCCCACGGGCAAGGACCATCTCGGCAATGATCGCACCGCGGTCTGCTGCCTCTCGTCGCTGAACCTCGAGACCTGGGATCAGTGGAAGGACCAGAAGGGCTTTATCGAGGACGTGATGCGCTTCCTCGACAATGTCCTGCAGGATTTCATCGACCGCGCCGAGCCCGGCATGGAGCGCGCCGCTTATTCGGCGATGCGCGAGCGCTCGGTCGGCCTGGGCGTGATGGGTTTCCACAGTTTCCTGCAGGCCCGCGGCCTCGCCTTCGAAGGCGCGATGGCGAAGAGCTGGAACCTGAAAATGTTCAAGCATATCAAGAGCCAGGTCGACGAAGCTTCGATGCAGCTTGCGATCGAGCGCGGCCCCTGCCCCGACGCCGCCGACATGGGCGTGATGGAGCGCTTCAGCTGCAAGATGGCAATCGCGCCGACCGCCTCGATCAGCATCATCTGCGGCGGCACCAGCGCGTGCATCGAGCCGATCCCGGCGAACGTCTACACCCACAAGACGCTCTCGGGCTCCTGGTCGATCCGCAACCCCTATCTCGAGAAATTGCTGATCGAGAAGTCGAAGAATTCCGATGCGGTATGGAATTCGATCCTCGAACAGGGCGGCTCGGTCCTGCATCTCGATTTCCTCACCCAGGAGGAAAAGGACTGCTTCAAGACCAGCTTCGAGATCGACCAGCGCTGGCTGATCGAGCTCGCCGCCGATCGCACGCCCTATATCGACCAGTCGGCCTCGCTGAACCTGTTCATCCCGGCGGACGTCGAGAAATGGGACCTGCTGATGCTCCACTTCCGTGCGTGGGAGCTGGGCATCAAGTCGCTTTACTATCTCCGCTCGAAGAGCATCCAGCGCGCCGGTTTCGCCGGCGGGGTGGAAGCCGACAACACGATCGACCTGCGCGAGATCCAGGTCGAGTCGAAGGATTATGACGAGTGTCTGGCCTGCCAATGATCCCCCGGATCATCGTCATTCGGCCAGCCACTCTGGCGTGCCTGTGAGGTGGAACGTCTAGGCCGCCCTCGGCTTGCCACGGCCATGCCGCTTCCTTCCGTCGCAGGCGGTGAAGGACATGGCAACGTGCGCCCGAGCTATCATCCGGATGGCAGTCCTTTTGCCGAGCGGATCACCGCCTCTCCATCCCGTCACCCCGGACTTGTTCCGGGGTCCACGGCGCCGCGAATTCGGGATATGCGGGACGGTGGATGCCGGAACGAGTCCGGCATGACGACCCTCTCCGCAGCGCCGGATCAGGGGCCGGATGAGGGGGAGTCGCCAAACATGACGTCAGCCCCCTCACCCTTCCGCCGCTACGCGGCTCCCTCCCTCTCCCCCAAGGGGAGAGGGAAAGTGACCTTACGCCTCTTCCTCGAACGTCACGGCGACGTCGCCGTTCGCCGAGAGCCGCACCTTGTCGCCCTCGACCTCGGCCACCAGGCCGAGCGAGATGTAGTGATGGTGCCCTTCATGGGCGCCCTCGCCGCTGTCGGCCTTGGTCAGCTTGATGCGGTCACCGTCGACATGGTCGACCGTGCCGACATGGACGCCGTCCGCGCCGATGACTTCCATATGTTCCTTGATTGCGCTTGCGTCGGCCATGTGCATTTCTCCTTCGTTACGGGTGCGGCCCCACAACGCACCCGCAGCCGATTCGATGCAAGCACGGAGATGGCCCGATGCTGATCACGATTTCCGCCTTCCTCGTCTTTCTCGGCGTGCTCGTCACGATGATGGCGAGCAACCAGGCGAAGAAAGACAAGATCGGCCAGCGCGTTCCGCCGGAACAGGCGCGGATCGCGGCGCTGGCGCTGCTCGTCGCAGGCGTCGGCCTGTTCGCATATTATCTCTACACGCAGACCTTCGGATGAGCCCGCGCGTCCGCCTGTTCGCCGCACTCGTCCTCGTTACGAGCCTGTCGGCCTGCGCGCATCAGGTCGGCTCGGCCGTGCAGCCCGGCGCGCCCGGCTTCCTGTTCGGCCTGTGGCACGGCTTCATCTTCCCGGTCGCCTGGGTCCTGTCGCTCTTCGTGCCGGACGTCGCGGTCTATGCCGTGCCGAACAATGGCGGCTGGTATGATTTCGGCTATTTCCTCGGCATCGTCTTTTTCGGCGTAGGATCGCACCGCGGCACGAAGACGGTCTATGTGCGGAGCCGCCGCGCATGAACCGCGCGCCGCTCATCATGGCCGCGGTCGCGGCGACCGCCGGTGTGGGCGGCCTGATCGTCTTCGCCCGCCCCGCGCGGAGCGAGGGCGCCATCTATGGCCGCCGCATCGCCGGCACCATGCTGATCGCACTGGCGCTGCTGCTCGGCCGCTTCGCCTGGGCGCTGAGCTCCTGGGGAGGCGCGACATGACGCACTGGACGATCGGCACCTGGTTCTCGGGCGCGCTCGACCTTGCCTTGCTGGGCTGCGGGCTGTTCTATCTCGTCTTCGGCGCGAAGCTGCGCGATCGCCAGGACCGCCGGAACGCGGGGCTGGCCGACGGCTCGCTCGATCACAGGAAGGCAAAGCCGCCGCCCGATTATTTCCGGCTGGGGATCGTCCTGGTCATCGCCGGCGCCGGCCTCACCTATCTCAATTTCATCCGCTAATCGCGTACAGTAAGGATCCGTCCATGTCCCTCACCGAAGCCCGCAAGCAGTACAAGCCGTTCGAATACCCGTGGGCGTTCGATTTCTGGAAGCGCCAGCAGCAGATCCACTGGATGCCGGAGGAAGTGCCGCTCGGCGAGGATTGCCGCGACTGGGCGCAGAAGCTCAGCGATCACGAGCGCAACCTGCTCACCCAGATCTTCCGCTTCTTCACCCAGGCGGATGTCGAGGTGCAGGATTGCTATCACGAAAAGTACGGCCGCATCTTCAAGCCGACCGAGATCAAGATGATGCTCGCCGCCTTCTCCAACATGGAGACGGTGCATATCGCGGC
>NZ_JAQGLC010000096.1 GCF_028293085.1 Sphingomonas bacterium | reverse complement strand
GGCCCCGGCGCGGTCTCGACGACAGGTGAAAGCCGGAAGTAATTCTCCGTCGGATCGACCGGCTCGCCGCGATCGATCCGTGCCTGGATATCGGCCGGCGCATGCGCATAGCCGCGATTGAACACCTGGATGATCGTGCCGTCGTGCGCCCGGATCAGATACCGCGCGTCGAAGGCGACGACGCCGTCGCTGCGAAACACCGGCCAGTCGCCGCCGCTGCCGGGAACGACGTCGCCCGCAAGACGTGGCCCCGTGACCGTGCCGCCGGCAACCGCGACATAGCCGCGCATCTCGTCGCCGCGCACCGGGAAACGGATTCGGGCGCCGGTCGGAAAGTCGATTCGCACCCGAAAGGCGAAATCGAGCTGCGGTACGTTCATGGCGCTCTCTCCCAAGGGGCGCTTCCCCCGATCTGTATAGCTCGATTTCCGTCCCGGTGGGCGTCGATCGCCGCCCGCCCGGCCACTCTATGCAGTGCGTGATATATTGATTTTTAAATTAAAGCAATATGCGATTTTTCGTCAGATGGAAACGCTGTAGCGCCGCGACCGCAAAAGGGTCGGAAGCGTGCGGCCGGGAATGTCGGGACGCTGCCGAACGGAGATCCATGGCGGCTCGATTGCTCGCGCGTTGCCGTCGCGCGAGGGGCGTCAGGATGATGGGCTCGTATCTACCGGCAGGCGCGCGCCATGCCCGATCGCGCGGATGCGGCGACTCGGCCGATCAGTCGCCAATGCCGGCGTGCAGCTTGGCGAGAAGCGCGATCAGCTGCTCCAGCTCCCCGTCGCTGAGCGCATCGCCGCTGAAGCTTCGATCGAAGCCGCCGACCAGTTTTCGGAGCCGGGCGAGCATCGTCTTGCCGGCGGCCGTCAGGTATACGAGACGCGAGCGCGCATCGATCGTGGATACGCGCCGCTCGAGCAGGCCGCGAGCGTCGAACAGGTTGAGCATCGCCGTGGTCTGGGCACCATCCAGCGCCAGTGCGGCGCTCAGTTGCGATGGTGTGAGCCCGGGGTTGAGGCCAATCACGAACAGCGCGCCGACCTCGCGCGGCTGGATATCGAGGTCACCCGCCTGCTTGACGAAATGCTTGCGGTAATCGTCGTACAGCCGGCGCAGATAGAAACCGAGATAATGGCTGAGCGGGCCGAAATCGACCTTGGGGACCTCGACCGGATCGGCCTGCTCCGACTGGCGCGCGACGACGGCAGCCTTGGCCGAACGTGACGCTGCGGCGCGGGTCAATCGCGTTCCATCCCGACGCTGCGGCGTTTTCGCGGCCACCCTTGATCACTCCCGGGGTCGCCTGGACATGGTGGCGACAGGCCGCATGATATGCCCGCTTCACGCAAGGCTGTCCACGCCCAATCCATCCTTTAGAGAAGAAACTAAAATAGATTCAGATGTATGAAAGAGCGCCGGCGTGCGACGTGGCATGCTCTTTCCATGCATCCGGCTTCACGAAACCGCGCGTCGCACGTCGCCGCGACTCGGCCATTATTCCTGAGGAGAGACGGGCAATCTTCAGGGTGCCCATCCGGGCACAGGGCGCTCCGCCGACGCTCGCATCGGCGCCTCTCCAGGTGCGATTCTACAAAAGTACCTTGCTTTATAAATTAAATTGAATTAGCGAATATCGAGACGTTTCCTCCGCCATCATCCGGATGGCGGCCGGGGGTTGGACGATTGCATGATCAATGCATGCCGGCGCTCGATGTGGTGAAACATCACGAGGGGAGAGAGAAAATGAAGCGCAAGTCCGTCGTCTTTCTGTTCCAGGGTGTGATGCTCTCGGCGCTGCTCGTCCATCCGGCCGCTGCGCAGACGACAGATCCGCAAGCCGCCGCCGGCACACCGGCCACGACCGAGGCTGGGCCCGCCGCGACCGACACCTCAGGCGACATCATCGTCACCGCGACGAAGCGATCGGAACAGGCCAGCCGCGTGCCGATCAGCATGGTCGCGCTGTCGCAGCGGGACCTGGATCGTGCCGGGATCAAGACGCTGTCCGATCTGGCGGCCGTCACGCCCGGGCTGTTGTTCACCGAGCAGAATGTGAATGGTGCGCCGGTCGCGAACTTCACGATCCGCGGGATCGAGTCGCGGACCAGCGCGCCCACGACGAGCATTTACCTCGACGATATTCCGCTGCTGACCATTGCCGAGAATTTCGACCTCGGCGCCGCCAGCGCCACGCCACAGGCCTTCGATCTCGATCGTGTGGAGGCGCTGCGCGGGCCCCAGGGGACGCTGTTCGGCAACAGTGCCGAGGGCGGCTCGGTCCGGTTCATCCTGACGGCGCCGAGCCTGACCGACTATCATGTCTATGCCCGCGCCGAAGGGGCGGTCACCGACAGTGGCGGGCCGAGCGGCGAGTTTGGCGTCGCGGTCGGGGGGCCGATCGAGTCGGGCACGCTCGGTTTCCGCGCGAGCGCTTCGATCCGGCGCGATGGCGGCTATGTCGATCGTGTTCGTCCCGTCATCGGCGGCCCCGGCAATGGCGGCGTGCTCGACAAGGATGCGAACTGGAGCACGGTGAAGACCGGCCGGATCGCGCTGCTCTATGCGCCGACCAGCTGGCTGACCATTCAGCCGTCCTTCTATATCCAGGAGGCGCATCAGAACGACACGGGCCGCTATGAAGTGGCGATTTCCAACCCCGGCAACGGGAATTTGAACAATGCGGCCAACGCCGCGCTGCCCTCGACCGACCGATTCTGGGTTGCCGAGCTGAAGATGGAAGCGGATCTCGGAGGGGTGACGCTGACCTCGATCACCGGGTATGACAAGCGCGATTACGCCTTTACCGGCGACTTCCTCAACTATCAGGACTTCCAGCTGCTGGGTTCCCCCTATGCCCAGTTTCCGGGCGAGACCGGGGTCGGCTATTATCGCGACCAGCAAAATTCCGAGACCCAGGAAATCCGCCTTGCCTCGAACGATCCCCAGGCGCGCCTGACCTGGGTCGTCGGCGCTTATTACAACAATCTGCACCAGCACGATAACGGCGCCACGATTCATGACGAGGTCAGGCCCGTGATCGCCCAGCTTGCGGCTCTGGGTTACATTCCGGGCCAATATTATCTCAACAAATACAATTATTATGGCGACGTGGTGTTCGACGTTCGCAATCTCGCCCTTTTCGGCAACGCCGATTACAAATTGACCGATACGCTGAAGCTCAGCGTGGGGCTGAGAGGGTCGAAGACCAGGACCATGACCACGAACGACGTCGAAGGCGCGTTCACCGGCCATCAGTTCAACAGCGGCAGCGCAACCGAAACGGCGGTGACGCCCAAATTCACGCTCGCCTGGCAGAAGGACAGCAGCAACCTGTTCTATGCCAGTGTCGGCAAGGGGTATCGCAACGGCGGCGTGAACACGATCACGACCACATCGGCGCCGGCCTGCGTCGCGTTCCAGCAAGCGAACAATCTGGTGGTCAAGCCGACCTATCAACCTGACTCGCTGTGGAGCTATGAGGTCGGGGCGAAGAGCTCGTTCCTGAACGGCCGGATCCGCGCCAATGCCAGTGCCTATCATATCGACTGGTCGAACATTCAGACAAGCGCGCAGCTCGGGCCCTGCTCCTTCGCAGCGATCTTCAATCTGGGCAGCGCCAAGGTCAACGGCTTCGATCTGGCGGTCCGCGGCCAACTCAGCGAGCAGGCCAATCTGGGCATCTCGCTTGGCTACACCAACGGGAAGTACAACCAGTCATCCTCCGGCGTGGTGACCAGGGGCGATCAGATCGGCGGCCCCGGCTTTGCCGGCAATCCGGCCACGCCGCCCTGGGTCGTGGCGGTAGACGGCCAATATGACGTCCCGATCCACGACGGCAAAACGCTCTATTTCTGGGTCCAGGACGTTTATCGGTCGCGCAATCCCGGACCCTTCTCCTCCCTCAATCCCGCCAATTTCATCGCCTATAATCCGGGCGTGGTGGGAGACCCGGCAACCAACACCTTCAATGCGCGGATCGGCCTGATCGTCGGCAAGTTCAATGTCTCGGCATTCGCGAACAATCTGTTCAACGCGCATCCCCAGCTTTCGCTGGCGGATTCGCAGGCGGGGGATCCGCGCTTCTACGCCTATACGCCGCGGCCCCGCACCTTCGGCCTGAATGTGACCTTCCGTGACTAGCTTGCCGTCTCATCCGGCCCACTCCAGTCTCGTCCTCGCTATCTGAAAGGCACGAAATGTCCGACGGTTCTTCCGCGTCAGCGGCTGACAAGATTGAAATTCACGAGTTGCTGGCGCGCTACGCATGGTCGTTCGACACGGCGGACGTCGACGGGTTCGTGAGCTGTTTCGCGCCCGACGCGATCATGTGCGAGGATGTCTTCGAAGAAGAGGATCGCTGGGTCGGTCACGACGAGATCAGGTCGATGGCGGAGCATTTCTTCTCGATGCCGGGCTTTGGCGGGCGGCAGCACCATGTCTCGCAGGTCCTGATCGAGGGCAGCAGCGATCGCTGCCAGGTCCGCGCCTTTTGCATCGTCGTCGAGCCGCGTGACGGAGAGCCCTGCGCCATCCCCTTCGCCGGCCACTATAAGGACGTCGTCGTCAAGATCGATGGCCGCTGGCTGTTCCAGGAGCGGCTTGTGCGGCATTGGTCGGGGCCGGTGCTGCGCAACTTTGTCGGGCAGGATGGCGTGAAGGTGCCGCGCAAGCGCCCGCCCCACTGAGATAGGGTCACGTTGCAGCGAGCGGCAAAGCCGCCGGTCAGGAGAGATGGGCCATGCCAAGCCAACCCACCGCAGTCGATTCCGGCCGGGCGCCCGCAGGTCCGGAGCGGCAAGCCGGTCTCGCGCACGGCGTGGTGCTGGTCAGCGTCACCTGGCTCGCGGTCGTCGCGGCCGGGGTGCTGGCGCCGGTGCTGCCGCAAATGGCCGACCATTTCGCCGGCGTCCCGAGGCTCGGCCTGATGATCGGCTTCGTCGCGACCATCCCGGCGCTGGCGGTGGCGTTGTTCTCGGTGCCGATCGGCCAGATGTCCGACCGGATCGGGGCGCGGCGCATCCTGGTCGTCGGGATGAGCGGCTATGGTCTGGCGGGCATATTGCCGTTGTGGCTCGACTCGCTCTCCGCGATCGTTGCCAGCCGCTTCCTCGTGGGTGTGTTCGAGGCGGCGGTGATGACCGCGAGCACCACGCTGATCAGCCTTTATTTCACCGGGCTGCAGCGCGACCGGTGGCTGGCGGTGCAGGTCGCCTCGACCAATGTCATGGGCGTGATCGTCGTTCTCGCGGGGGGGCTGGCCGGCGAGCATGGCTGGCGCGCACCCTTCTTCGCTTATGCCATCGCGATCGTGCTGCTCCTGCCGGTGATATGGGTCACCTATGAACCCGCTCGGGTTCCAAGGGCAGACGCCAGGCCTTTCGACGCTCCCGCCGAACCGAGCTGGATCCGGCTCGTCGCGGTCCGCTGCGCCCTGACCTTCTTCGTCAGCGTCACGGTCTACACGCTGATCGTGCAGTTCGGCTTCCTCCTGGTGGAGCGCGGCGTGACCGACCCGTCGACGATCGGCCTCGGCATATCGTTCGGCGCGGGGGGTGTTGCGATGGGGTCGATCGCGAACACCGCGATGTTGGCGATATCGTCGCGCTATCGTCTTGCGGCATCCTGGGTGCTGATCGCCGGCGGCCTGGGTCTCGTCGCGGTCGATGCCGGTTTCGCGGCGATGTGCCTGGGCGCGCTGATGGCGGGCCTGGGCGCCGGATGCACGGTCTCGACGCTGCTGTGCATCACGGTCGCGGACGTACCGGCTGCGCTGAAAGGGCGGGCGACTGGCGCCTGGACCGCGGCGATGTTTCTCGGCCAGTTCCTGAACCCGCCGATCTTCCTGGTGCTGGTTCATCTCGGCGGTTCGCACGCCGGCGCCTTCCTGCTCTACGCCGGGATCTGCGCGGCGATCGCGATCGCCGCCGGCGTTCATACCGCGATGGCGTGGCGCCGAACGCGGGCCGATCCGCTCGGGCAGGCTCGATGACGTCGGCGGTGACCCTGGCGGGCGCGCATCATGTGCGCATTCCGGTCAGCGACCTCGAGTCGGCGGTCGCGTGGTTCGCCGACCTGCTGGGTTATGAGAAGGAGTTTCCGTTCGAGGCCGAAGGATCGGTGACAGGATGGGCGCTGCGACATGGGACCGGCGGCCCCGCCCTGACCCTGATCGCGGACGCCGCGCGCGCACGCGCCTGTCGCGGCTTTCCGCTGTTCGCCTTCGGCGTGCCCGATGAGGCGATGGTGCGCAGCATCGCGGCGCGGCTCGACGCGCGCGGGATCGTGCATGGCGGCGTCCAGCCCGCGCTGGTGAAGGTCAAATTGCCCTTCGTGGAAGGTCCCGACGGCATCCTGTTCGGCTTCTACGTGAAGGAGGTGGCCGACCCCTGAGCCCGGGGCGGCGAACGGAATTCTTCCAGCACAAGGACCATGGCATGACACGCTTTCCCATTCCCGGTGCAGGACAGGACGCCGCTTTATTGGTCGCGCGCCTGTGCCTTGCGTCGCTGTTTCTTTTCTCGGGCGGCGAGAAATTGACCAGCCTGCCCGGCGCGATCGAATGGGCGGCGTCCAGCGGCGTGCCCTTCGCGCATCAGGCGATGCCGCTGGCCGCGCTATTCGAGGTCGCGACCGGGCTGATGCTTGTCACAGGCTGGCGTGCGCGCGAAGCCGCGGCCGCGCTGGCGGTGTGGATCATCGTGCTCGGTCCGCTGTTCCATCAGTTCTGGAACGCGCCCCCACCGCTCTGGCAGGAGTCCGTCGACAACTTCTTTCATCACCTCGTGATGTTCGGCGGCATGATCTACCTCGCCGTCTTCGGCCCCGGTCGGTGGCGGCTGGCGAACCGGGAAGGATGAGACCTTGAGCATGTGCCGGGTTTGTCGCCCGTTATACCTGACGCACACAGAGATGACCGCCCCAATGGCGTCGACCCGTGAGGGCCAAGGCGTCTCTGCTTGCAGGCGCGAGATCATGGGCCGTGCAACCGTCGGAACTCTCGGCACAAATTAGCCGCGCGCAGTCACCCATCGGTACGTCTCTATACATAGCGAAAAAGTGGTGCCCGGGGACGGGATCGAACCGCCGACACTGCGATTTTCAATCGCATGCTCTACCAACTGAGCTACCCGGGCTTGTCCGGCGCCGCGCGAGGGGCGCTGGAAAGAGCGGGCCTCTTAATCGGCGTCGTTGGCGCTGTCCAGCCCGCGTGGTGGGGCAGATGGTTCTTCCGGATCGGCCGGGCCGGCGGGGATGCGATAGCCCTCGCCGAGCCATTGCAGCAGATCGCGATCGCGGCAGCCGCGGCTGCAGAACGGCGCATGCTCCGGGGTCGCGGGCTTGCCGCAGATCGGGCATTTGTCGGTCTTCGCCATGTCAGCTCGCCTCGAAGTCGGTTTGCACGCCGGTGCGCCGCGCCAGTTCGGAGATAAGGTCCGGATGTGCCGCCAGCCAGGCCTGAACGCGCGGGCGGACCCGGTGGTGCCGGGCGCCCGGCGGCGGGGTGCGCTCGATCGCGCGGAGCAGGGCGCGTGCCTCGGCGCCGGCCGGATCGGCGCGGAGCAGCTCGGGCAGCGAGGCGCGGGCCCGGCGGCGGACGATCTGGAGGAAACCGAAGCCGTTCATCGCGGTGCGCTCGAAGGGAAGGGGCAGCGCCGCATCGATCGCCGCGGCGACCGCGTGGCGCGCGACCTTGCCCTCGAGCGTGGGGAAGTCGATCCCGATCGACCCGCCGATATCGTGGCGCAGGATCGCCGCGCCCACGGCATGCGCGGCGGCGACCGCCAGCGCCTCCAGCGGCGGATAGCCGTCGACGTCGAACAGGGTCATTGCCGGGGCCGGCGTCATGCGCAGCGCACCGCCGGCGAAGGCGATCTCACCGGTCGCCGCTTCCTCCAGCACTTCCGACCAGCCGGCCGCTTCGAGCAGGTCGGGCTCGTGCGCGCGGAGGTGGCGCACCGGATCGCCCGTCGCGCTGATCCTGGCGAGCAGATCGAGTCCCGGCGAAACGATCGCACCCGCCTCGACCGGCATGGCCCTGGCCAGCTTGGCGCGGCCCGGCTCGGGAATCGCCTCGCGGACGATCTCAACCTTCAGCGCGGCGCCCTGCGTGATCCCCGCCGGCAATGGTGCCAGCAGCGCCTCGCCGCCGCCGTCCAGCGTCACGCGGCCCTCGCGGCCGCGCACGGTGATCTCGACCAGCCGTGCCGCCATGATCGTGCCGACCCGGGCTGCAGCATCGTCGGGCTCGATCCGCGCCTCGACGATCGCGCCGTCCTCGATCAGCGCGGCCCGCGCCTCGCCGATTCCGGCCTCGTAGAGCCACTCAGCCAAGATCGGCCCCGGCGGCAATCAGCAGCGCGCGCGTCTCGAACAAGGGCAGGCCGATCACACCCGAATGGCTGCCCGACAGGAAGCGGACGAACGCCTCGGCCCGGCCCTGAATCGCATAACCGCCCGCCTTGCCCAGACCCTCGCCGGTGGCGACGTAGCTGTCGATCTCGGTGGCGGTCAGCGGCTTGAACGCGACGATCGTGTCCGACAGGCGGCTGCGCGCCTTGCCGGTCGTGTCGACCACGCAGACGGCGGTGAGGCAATGATGGCGCCGGCCCGAGAGCAAGGCGAGCATGCGGCGCAGTTCGGCCTCGTCCTCGGCCTTGCCGAGGATGCGGCGGCCGAGCGCGATCGTCGTGTCGCCGGCCAGCACGATCTCGCCCTCGGCACGGTCGACCGCGCGCGCCTTGGCCTCGGCGAGGCGCAGGACATAGGCGCGGGGCACCTCGCGCGGCAGCGGCGTTTCGTCGATCTCGGGCGACGCGACGCGCGCCGGCTCGATCCCGAGCCGCGCGAGCAGGTCGCGGCGACGCGGGGAGGTGGAAGCGAGGACGAGCCGCACTGGCCCGCCGCTTATTTGAAGCGGTAGGTGATGCGACCCTTGGTCAGGTCGTAGGG
>NZ_JAQGLC010000315.1 GCF_028293085.1 Sphingomonas bacterium | reverse complement strand
GTATCCCATCGCGCCAGCGGTCGGCGCAAGCTGGCATCCCGGGCCTGCATAGCGCCAGTAGCGATGCCACCAGCCCGAATAATTGCCCGCGCCGTTGCAGATGATCGTGTCGGCCGGCAGCGCCTCGCGCATCGCCGCGACGCACGGGCCGAGATCGAGCTTCAGGTCGCGCGGGGCAGGGGTGGTCCACGCCTCATAGTCGGCCCGCGCCGCCGCGGCGGCATCGAGCATCGGGATATCGATCGACAGCAAAGCATCGGCGAACTCGCGCATCCCCGCGCAAATCGCCAGATCGGCCCGATAGCTGCTGTTGAGCTCGCCCGGATCGGGGTGGACATGGACGATCGTCTGGCCGGGATGCTCGGGGGTGATCAGCGTATAACCATCGGTGGTGGCTTCCCCGAGCCGCGGCCCGACGACGAGCAGCAGATCGGCGTCCTTCACCCGCTGCGTGAGTTTCGGATTGGGCCCGTATCCGAGATTGCCGGCATAAGCGGGCGAGCTGTTGGGGATGGCGTCCTGGCGCCGGAACGCCGCGACCACGGGAAGCCCGCTGCGCTCGGCGAAATTCTGGAAATCGCGCGATGCCTCGGCATCCCAGCCCGCGCCGCCGATGATGGCGACCGGCCGGGACGCCTCGCCAAGGGCGCCCGCGAGCGCACACATGACGATCGGATCACACGCCTGGACGGCACGCCCCAACCTTGGCCGATCCACCGCCACCACCTCGTCAAGCAACATGTCCTCGGGCAGCGCCAGCACCACCGGCCCCGGCCGCCCCGACATCGCGACATTCCACGCCCGCGCCACATATTCCGGAATGCGCGCTGCATCGTCGATCTTCGCCGCCCATTTCGCGATGGGTCCGAACATCGCCGGGAAATCGATCTCCTGGAACGCCTCGCGGTCCTTCGTCCCGCGATCCACGTCGCCGATGAACAGCACCATCGGCTGCGAATCTTGGCAGGCGACATGCACCCCGATCGAGGCATTGGTCGCGCCCGGCCCGCGCGTCACGAAGGCAACGCCCGGCCGCCCTGTCAGCGCTCCGTCGGCACAGGCCATGAAGCCGACGCCGCCCTCCTGCCGGCACACCACCAGGTCGATCTCGGGCGTGTCGTGCAGTGCGTCGAGCACCGCGAGGAAGCTCTCGCCGGGGACGGTGAAGATTCGGTCGCAGCCTTGTGCGACGAGCTGGTCGACCAGGATGCGGCCGCCGGTACGGGGGTTCGTCATGGCGTGATTCCTGGACCGGGCGGCGGCAATTTGCTAGTCCGGTGCCGTCGAAAAGAAGCAGGCCGGTATCGGTAAGCCCGGTCACCGCTCTCCATGAGGGCGCTCTACGTATCCGCTCCGGCGGAACCCGCGACAGGAAGGGACGCGATATCCGCGTTCCCGGCCTGTCGGGGTGCGCCCGCGGGCCATATGTGGAGAAACCAAATGCCGATCATCACCAGCGGAACCGGGGTCATCACCCAGATCAACGTCTTCACCTGCGCTCCCGCCAACCAGGCGGCCTTGATTGCGTTGCTCGCCGAGGGCGCGCGCTCGGTCTGCGATGTGGAAGGCTGGATGTCCGCCAGCATCCATCGCGGGCTCGATGGCGACAAGGTGGTGAACTATGCGCAGGTCCGCGATCAGGCGGCGCAGGACCGTGTAATGGCACGGTTGCGCGCCAGCGACTTCTTCGCGCGCAACGCGGCGCTCGGGACGGCGCATCCCGGCTTGTATGAGGTCGCGCTGACGCTCGGCGGCTGAAACTGTCGGAAAGGCTTACAATCGGGGCCGGGCGGAGAGGGGCATTAACCATCATGTCGCCCGGTTTTCCGCCAGTCGCGGCAACTGGCACGCCGACTGCATAATCAGAAGCATGCCGAGCGTTTTTGCGCTTCAGCAGGGCGGACCGATTGCTACCCTCCGATCTCGCATCGGTCCGCCCTACCCGGCCTTCCCCCCGTCTCCGATCTGCCCTTGCACCGGCGATCCCGCGCGCCGTCCACAAAGGAAAGCCCGGCTCCGCGAGAAGCCGGGCCTGCCGGTTGCTTCGTTCGATCAGGGCCGCGTTGCCGCAGCCCGGGCGGTCACGCCTGGGTGACGCCCTGATCTTCGAAAAGTTGCGCGAGCTCGCCGCTTTCGTACATTTCCATCATGATGTCGGATCCGCCGACAAACTCGCCCTTCACATAGAGCTGGGGAATGGTCGGCCAGTCCGAAAAGGCCTTGATGCCCTGGCGGACGCCCTGGTCCTGCAGCACGTCGACGCTCTCGAACTCGGCGCCGAGATGGTTGAGGATCGCCACCGCGCGGCTGGAAAAGCCGCATTGCGGGAACAACGGGCTACCCTTCATGAAGAGGAGGACGTCGCTCTTGGCGACCATCTCGGCAATGCGGGCCTGTGCGTCATCGGTCACGTCGGGTTACTCCTGTCTACTCGGGAATCGCGGTGGTGAGCTGCAGTGCGTGAAGCACGCCGCCCATCCGGCCGCCCAGCGCGGCATAGACCGCCTGGTGTTGCTTGATACGGGGCAAGCCCCGGAAACTCTCGGACGTCACGCGCGCGGCATAATGATCGCCGTCGCCCGCGAGATCGGTGATCTCGACCCGCGCATCGGGGATGCCCCCGGTGATCAGCGCCTCGATCTCCTCTGCCGCCATCGCCATCTTATTCTGACTGCATCAGCTGGCGGCGCGCTTCGATCGTCTGCTCCTCGATCGCGCGGCGCACGGCGCCTTCGTCGACATCGACGCCGGCGGCGCTCAGGTCGCTGACCAGCTTGCGGATCACGTCCTCGTCGCCGGCTTCCTCGAATTCGGCCTGGACGACCGCCTTGGCATAGCCGTCGGTTTCTTCGGGGGTGAGCTTCATCAGGCGCGCCGCCCAATGGCCGAGCAGCCGGTTGCGCCGCGCGGTGACGCGGAACGCCATTTCTTCGTCGCGCGCATATTTGGTCTCGAATGCCCGCTCGCGATCGTCGAAGGTGGTCATGGTTGCTCGGTCCCCTTGGCCGTTCCTGTTGTTACGGCCGAGATAGGGTGGGGGGGCGGTCAAGGCAACGGGCTCAGTTCATTCCTCCCCATCGCAGATCGAGAGGAATGTATCTTACTCAGCCACGGTCACCACGAGCTTCCCGATCGCCTGGCGCGCCGCCATCTTGGCGATCGCCTTGCCGCCATCCTCGAACGCGAAGGTCTCGGTCACGCGCGGGGATATGCTGCCGGCCTTCCACAGTCGGAACAGCCGCTCGATATGCGCCTGGTTGGCCTTGGGATCGCGCGCCGCAAAGGCGCCCCAGAACACGCCGCACACGTCGCAGCTCTTCAGCAATGTCAGGTTGAGCGGCAGCCGGGGAATCCCGGCGGGGAAGCCCACCACGAGATACCGCCCCTCCCAGCCGATCGAGCGCAGCGCCGGCTCGGCATAATCGCCGCCGACCGGATCGTAGATCACGTCCGCGCCATTGGGGCCGAGCGCCGCCTTGAACTGGTCTGCCAGCGCCTTGGACTGCTCCTTGTCGAACGGCGCACGCGGATAGACCAGCGTCACGTCCGCCCCCGCTTCCTTCGCGACGGCAGCCTTCTCCTCGGACGAAACCGCCGCGACGACGCGCGCGCCGAACGCCTTGCCCAGCTCGATCGCCGCCAGTCCCACGCCGCCGGCCGCGCCCAGCACGAGCAGCGTGTTGCCCTCGGCGAGATGCCCCCGGTCGAGCAGCGCATGGATCGTGGTGCCATAGGTCAGCAGCAGCGACGCGCCCTCGGCGAAGCTGCGGCCCTCCGGCAGGCGGAACAGGCTCGTCTGGGGCAAGGCGATCTTCTCGACCAGCCCGCCCGATCCCGTCGTCGCGATCACCCGGTCGCCCGGCGCCCAGTCGGTCACGCCCTCGCCGACGCTCTCGATCACGCCGGAGATCTCGCTGCCCGGCGCGAACGGCCGGGGCGGCTTGAACTGATATTTGTCCTCGATGATCAGGACGTCGGGATAGTTGATCGAGCACGCCTTGACCGCGACCACCACCTGGCCCTTGCCGGCCACCGGATCGGGAAGATCGTCGATGACGAGGGTGTCAGGGCCGCCCGGCGCCTTCGACAGCAATGCCCGCATATGCTCGGTCTGCGCTCATCCATGGCCGGTGCTCGCTGACGCCTGCCTCATATTTCGATATCGCGGTATCCCTTTCCAGTGTCAGCCCGATCTCGTGCAGCCCCTCCATCAGGCACTGGCGGCGGAATGCGTCGAGCTCGAACGGGAAACGATCCTGGTACGGCGTCGTCACCG
>NZ_JAQGLC010000033.1 GCF_028293085.1 Sphingomonas bacterium | reverse complement strand
CCGACCGGCTCATGAATCAACAGGCCGATATTGCCGCCCGCGCTGGGGGTGTGACGCTCGACGAAGGGGAAGTCGGTCGCCAGGCGCGCAAAGTCGCGGATCAAGGCGCAGGAGCCCGCGACCATATGGCCGCCATAGCCGATCAATCCGCCGACCTCCGACGTCCAGATCCGCGCGAACAGGTCCGACTTCGCCTCGATCGCATCGGCGAGCCGGGCGAGGAAGTTGCCGCGCTCGCGATGCGACAGGCGGGGCCAGGGGCCGTGATCGAAGGCGCGGCGTGCGGCCTGCACGGCATGCTCGATATCGTCGGGTGTCGCGAAAGGCACCGCAGCGAACACCGTCTCGTCGGACGGGGTGACGATCTCGAACAGCGCACGGTCGCCGGGCTCGATCCACTCGCCGTCGATCAGGAAGCGGCCGCGCCGCACGCGATCGAGCATCTGTTCGTCCGCAGTCATCCGCATCTCCAACCCTGCGGACCCTTGAGTCGGCCGCTTTTGTCGAGTTACCCTAACGCTGTTTCATAATGACGGCAAGGTGCCCGACAGGCGGCGACATGTTGCGACTTGCCCATCTCGCACCTGCGAAAAACTTAGGTTATGATCGAAACGATGCCGGAACGGTCTTCTGGCGGAACCAAAACTGGGCGTTGCAATCCGTTGTGAACGACGGTAACAAGCTAACACCGTATGGTTCGCTGATGAGCCAGCACAAGGGAGGACCGCCGACAAGGAGCGGCCCCCGGTTCTTGATGGGGAGGACGAAATGAAGACTCGTGTCATGTTGCTGGCAGGCGCCGCACTGGTCATTGCCGCCGCGGCTCCAGCCTATGCCCAGTCAACCGAACCACCTGTCGCCGGCACGCAGCCCCAGGCCGACAGCAATACGCTGCCGGATATCGTCGTAACCGCGCAGCGCACCTCGCAATCGCTCCAGCGGGTGCCGATCGCGGTCACCGCCGTCACCGCGGGCGATCTCGCCTCGCGCCAGGTGACGAGCTCGCTCAACCTCGACACGGCGGTGCCCAACCTCACGTTGACCGAGAATGGCGTGTCGGTGACGCCATTCCTGCGCGGCGTCGGGTCGAACCAGTCCAACCCGAACGACGAGGCCTCGGTCGCGACCTATATCGACGGCGTCTATATCCCGTCGGTCACCGGCAACATCTTCAAGTTCAACAATGTCGAACGGATCGAGGTGCTCAAGGGCCCGCAGGGCACGCTGTTCGGCCGCAACGCCACCGGCGGCGTGATCCAGATCATCACCCGCGATCCGACCCAGACGCCGCTGGTCGATGCCAGCATCGGCTATGGCACCTACAACACGCTCGAGGCCCAGGCCTATGTCTCGGCCGGGCTCGGCAGCAATCTGGCGGCGGACATCGCCTTCAGCCTCGATCGCAACGGCGACGGTTACGGCAAGGACATTCACCGCAATGCCGACATCTTCCTCCACAACCAGGTCGCGGTGCGCTCGAAGATCCTGTGGACACCGGGGGCGAATACGGAGATCCGGTTGACCGGTGATTACAGCCGGCTGCACTCGACCGGCACCGATTACCAGCTCGCTCCGGGCGTGGTCGGGGCGGACGGCGTCACCAGCTATCCTGGCGTGCGCAAGACCAATACCGACTTCGCCAACAAGGGCGACAATGAGGTCTATGGCTTCTCGCTGCGGGTCGATCAGGATCTGAGCTTCGCTCGCTTTGTCAGCATCTCGGGCTATCGCCATGTCGTGGGCGATTTCCATCTCGATCAGGATGCGACGCCGACGCCGATCGTCCAGGCAACGATCAACCAGTTCGCCGAGAGCTTCTCGCAGGAAATCCAGCTGCTTTCGCCGAAGGATTCGAAGATCGACTGGCTGGTCGGCGGCTATTTCTTCGACGCCAAATATGCCTACAACCCGCTGCGCATCGCCGGCTTCGCCGCCGCGCCGCTTCCCTATGTGGATCTGTTCGGCTCGCAAAAGACCAAATCCTATTCGGCCTATGGCCAGGCGACCGTCCCGATCTTCGCCGATACCAAGCTGACCGCCGGCCTGCGTTACACCTATGAAACGCAGGACACCGATGGGTACACGGAGAGCGGCGGCGTGGTCTTCCCGCATGCCCCCATCGCGCTGTGCCCCGGCGCCACCACCAATTGCCCGCAGTCGCAGAGCATCAGGAAGCTCACCTGGCGCGCGGCGCTGGATCACAATTTCTCGTCGGATATTCTCGGCTATCTCTCGTACAATCGCGGCATCAAGAGCGGCGGCTTCAACATGATCAACGCCGGCACTCCCGGCTATCGGCCCGAGGTGCTGGACTCCTATGAAGCCGGCCTGAAGACGCAGTTCCTGGACAACAGGGTCCGCTTCAACGTCGCGGCCTTCATCTATGATTACAAGGACATTCAGGTCTTCAACATCACCGGCGGCGGCGCGGTGCTGACCACCAATGCGGCGGCGGCGCGGGTGCACGGCGTGGATGCCGACCTGGCGATCAAGGCGTCGCGTTACTTCACCATCTCGGCCGGCTTTGGCTGGCTCGACGGCAAATATACCAACTTCCCGAACGCGACCTTCACCCCCTCCTCACCGCTGCTCGGCGGGCAGAGCGTGGTGAATGCGACGGGCAACGACATGATCTATGCGCCGAGGACCAGCGGCAACCTGTCGCTCGACTATCGCATTCCGACCAGCATCGGCGAGTTCGGGCTGAACGCCACGGGGTCCTATCGCGACAAGGTGTTCGTCTCGGCCGCCAACCGGCTGTTCATCCCGGCCTATGCGGTGGTCAACACGACGCTCGGCTGGACCTCGTCCGACAAGCGCTACGGCGTGCAGCTCTGGGTCCGCAACCTGTTCGACAAGGACTATTATCTGAATCGTACCGAGCAGGCGCTGGGCGACATCCAGTTCCTCGCGCCGCCGCGTACCGTCGGGGTCACGGTGAGCTTCAGGAACCGTTGACCGGTCGAGGGATCGGCAAGCAATGGTGACCAGTGGCGCGGTGCCGCCGGTCACACGCCATCAAGGGAGCGGCGATGGTCAGGGTCACGTACAAGGATGTGGACGGCACGGAATCCGTCGTCGATGCGGTGGAAGGCGTGAGTGTGATGGAGACGGCGGTGCGCAACGGCGTCGTCGCCATCGAGGGCGAGTGCGGCGGCGCGCTCGCTTGCGCGACCTGTCACGTCCACATCCCCGACGAATGGCGCGCGGTGACGGGCGAGGCGTCGGACGATGAGCGGGAGATGCTCGAATTCGGCGTTGAAGTGGACGAACGCAGCCGCTTATCGTGCCAGATCCACGTCACCGCGGCGATGGAGGGGATCACCATCCTCACGCCGCGCAGCCAGCGTTAAGCGCGACCAGGAGAGCCAGGATGACCGCGAACCATACCGAGGCGGATTACAATCATCACAGCCCGGAAATCGCGCAGGATCCCTATAGCTTTCTGGCGGAAGTCCGCGGCAAATGCCCGCTTGGCCATTCCAGCGAGCTGGGCGGCTTTTACTTCCCGACCACCTATGACGGCGTGAAACGCGTGTTCGCCGAGTACAGAACCTTCTCCTCTGCCGAAGGCGCGGGGCTGCCCGACCAGCTTGTCCGCCTGCTGCCGGTCGATCTCGATCCGCCTAGCCACACCCGCTGGCGCCGCGTGCTCAACCGCTTCTTCACCCAGGAAGCGGCGGACGCCGATCGTCCGCGCATCCAGGGGCTGGCCGACGAACTGATAGACGCCTTCGCCGCGCGGGGCGCCGCCGATCTCGTCAACGAGCTGACCCGCCCATTCCTTGCCATGACGACGCTGCCGGTGCTGGGGGTGCCGCTCAGCGACCGGCAGATGCTGTCCGAGAAGCTGTTATGGATGGTGCATCACCGTCTCAACGACCATGACGGCTGGGTCCAGCGTTACGGCGAGATCGCCGCCTATCTCACCAACCTCGTCGCAGAGCGGCGCACCGCGACCGAGCGCCGCGACGATCTGCTGCAATGCCTGATCGAGGAGGAATTCGACGGGCGGATGCTGACCGATACCGAAGGGTATCAGGTGCTGATCCTCGCGCTGTTCGGTGCGCTTGATTCGACCAGCTCGGCAATGAGCGGATCGCTCTACCATCTCGGCCAGCATCCCGAGGACAAGCAGCGCCTGCTCTCGGGCGAGGTGCCGTGGGAAGGCGCGATCGAGGAGTTCCTGCGCTTCACCACGCCGATCCAGGCGCTGCGCCGCACGGTGACCAAGGAAACCGAGCTCGATGGCGGAATCGTCCACCCCGGCGATTTCGTGCTGGCGATCAACGGTGCCGCGAACCGCGACCCGGCCAAATTCGCCGATCCCGATCAGTGCATCATCGCGCGCGATGCGCGCGATCACATGTCCTTCGGCACCGGCGCCCATGTCTGCATCGGCCGGCATTATGCGCGGGTGATGATCGACATCTGTCTGAAGATCGTACTGCGGCGGATCGGCGACTATCGTATCGCTGACGGTTTCGAGCCCGATTACACGTCGAGCGAGGCACGGGCGCTGAAGACGCTGCCCGTGGAATTCACGCCCCGCCCGATCGCAGGATGATCGCTGCCGATCGGGCCTGAGATCGGATCAGGCTGAAGGCATTATTCGCCTCGATGGCGATGCGTTCAGCCCAACCCGCCGGCTTGGGTAGGCCGTCCGCGAGTCTGTCATTCATGGAAACCAGGTGGTGCGGACGGCGGGACTCGAACCCGCACACCCAAAGGGCGAGGGATTTTAAGTCCCGTGCGTCTACCAATTTCGCCACGTCCGCATGCGCAGCGACGAAGCGCATGGAGGCCCGGGCGTCAACCCGCCCCGTGCGTCAAGCGGGCGTCAAGCCACGTTCAGGCGAATGCGCATTTCCTTGCCGGGCTTGAAATAGGGGACGCGCTTGGCGTCGACCTCGACCACTTCGCCGGTCCGCGGGTTGCGGCCGATGCGGGCGTCGCGCGCCCGGGTCGAAAAGGCGCCGAAGCCGCGGAGCTCGACGCGGCCGCCGGTGGAGAGGCGTTTCGAGACCTCGTCGAAGAACGTGGTGACGATAGCTTCAACATCGCGAACGGCGAGGTCGGGATTGTCGCCAGCGAGCATCTCGACGAGTTCGGAACGGATCATGCGCCATCGACTCCTTCACACCGAATATCGACCGTCAACGTGACATGCGATCTTCTGTCGGCGGCCTGAAAATAGCCAGCCCCATTAATTGGACCGCCGCGGACCTTTATTTATATCAACCTATAGGCACGGAATAGGACCGAAACGACGGAAATCGTAAAAAATCGCCATTCCGGGCAGCTGAGGGGACCCTCAACCACCCGGAATGGACGATTTTTTTACTTCTTGGCGTCGTTGTTGCGGGCCTTGAGGGCCTCGCCCAGGATGTCGCCCAGCGACGCGCCCGAGTCGGACGAACCATATTGCGCCACGGCCTGCTTCTCTTCGGAGATCTGCATCGCCTTGATCGAGAAGGTCGGCTTCTTGGAACGATCGAAGCCCGTCACCATCGCGTCGAACTTCTGGCCGACCTGGAAACGCTCCGGACGCTGCTCGTCGCGGTCGCGGCC
>NZ_JAQGLC010000389.1 GCF_028293085.1 Sphingomonas bacterium | reverse complement strand
GCTCGGCATCGTCTTCGCGCTGACGGCGGTCGTCGCCTGGACCTTCGCGCTCAGCTGGCGGCCGTCCGACAAATATGCGTTCCAGGGCGTCGACGTAACCGAGGAGCAGGGCCCGATCGACTGGTGGACGGTGAAGGCCGGCGGCGCCGATTTCGCCTATCTCCGCGCGACCTATGGCGCCGACGGGCGCGACGCGCGCTTCGCGACCAACTGGGCCGACACCTATGCCACCGGCATGCGGCGCGGTGCCTTCCACGTCTATTCGCTGTGCCGCCTCGCCGCCGACCAGGCGAATAATTTCAACACCACCGTGCCGCGCGTGAGCGACGCGCTGCCGCCAGCGGTCGAGATCGATTTCAGCGACGATTGCCAGTCCCGCCCGGTGCGCAATGTCGTGCTCGGCGAGCTGCGGCGGTTCCTGAGCATGATCGAATCGCATACCGGCAAGCCGGCCCTGCTCAAGATCAGCAAGCGCTTCGATGCAACCTATCAGGTGACCGGTGCGATCCCGCGCACCATCTGGGCGGTGCAGGATTTCTTTCCGCCCGATTATGCGGCAAGGCCCTGGCGCATGTGGCAGGCGAGCGACATGCGACGGATCGACGGGGTCAGCGGCCCGGTCCATTGGAATGTGGTGGCGCCATGACGAGCGAGGACGAGACCCGCAACCGGCTGATCGCCGCGGCACGCGAGGCGGCGCGCAACGCCCATGCCCCCTATTCGCGCTTCGGCGTCGGCGCGGCGGTGCTGCTGACCGACGGCAGCGTCGTGACCGGCACCAATTTCGAGAATGCCAGCTACGGCCTGTCGCTCTGCGCCGAGACCGTCGCGCTCGCCACGACCAATGGGCAGGGGCGGTTGCGCGACGTGGTTGCGATCGGCGTGATCGGCGGGCTGATGGACGCGGACGGGAAACCGACGGGCACCAAGCCGGTCGGCCCCTGCGGCCGCTGCCGCCAGGTGATCAACGAGGCGGCCCAGCTGGGCAAGCGCGACATCGTGGTGTGGTGCGCGGGCGCGGAGGGCGATGCCTATGAGCGGCATTTGCTGTCGGAGCTGCTGCCCCACGCGTTCGGGCCGGGCGATCTCGGGATCGACTGACCCGACACGGCCTCACTAGCCGAGCGACCCGACCAGGCCAATCGCGAAGAAGGTTCCGGCATAGACAAAAGCTGTCCGGCGCAGGCTCGGCGAATAGCCGCGACGCAGGAAGAACCAGACGAAAATCGGCGGCGACATCAACATGCCCGCTAGCAGGGGCGCGCTCAGTCGCCGCGACTCTACCGTTTCTTCGCGTTCTGCCATGCCGCCCCCGTCTTCCGCCACTTCGGCTATTCCGACGCTGAATGGGATAGCGACCGCGCGGGCATATTGTTACCCCTCCGATGCCACAATCGATTGGCGGAGGACGGCCGCATATGCGCTTGATCTCGATTCTCGCGGCCACCGGGCTGTTCACCGCCACCGCCAGCTCGGCCGCCGAGAGCGTTTCGATGCCCCAGCTCGACGCGCATGTCCGGGCGGCGATGCACGATACCGGCGCGAAGGGCGTCGCCATCGCCGTCATCGCGAATGGCAAGATAACCCATGTCGCGACCTGGGGCGCCCGCAACGCCAAGGGCGATCCGCTGACGACGGACACGATCATGTACGGCGCATCGCTGACCAAGGCGGTGTTTGCGTACACGGTGATGCAGCTCGCCCAGGAGGGGCGGATCGATCTCGACGCCTCGATCGCGACCTATCTGCCAAAGCCCCTGCCCGACTATGCCGAGGAGAATCGCTACGCGCGCTGGAGCGACCTGAAAGGCGACGAGCGCTGGCGCAAGCTCACGCCGCGCATCCTGCTCAACCACGGATCGGGCTTCGCCAATTTCGGTTTCCTCGAACACGACGGCAAGCTGCGCTTCCATTTCGATCCGGGCACTCGCTACGGCTATTCGGGCGACGGCATCATCCTGCTGCAGTTCGTCCTCGAACGGGGTCTCGGCCTCGATGTCGGGGCGGAGATGAAGCGCCGGGTGTTCGATCGCCTCGGCATGACCAACACCAGCATGATCTGGCGCCCGGATTTCGCCGCCAATCTCGCCGATGGGTGGGACGCGGATGGCAAGGTCGAGCCGCATGACGAACGCAGCACCGTGCGCGCCGCCGGATCGATGGACACGACGATCGCCGATTTCGCGAAGTTCGCCGCGGGCTTCATGCGCTCCGAGGGGCTGAGCGCCGCCTCGCGCGCGGAAATTATCCGGCCGCAGCTGCCGATCACGACGCCGCAGCAATTCCCCACCCTGCTGCCCGAGCTTCCAGTGGAGAAGCGCCGGAAGGACCTCGCGGCGGGGATCGGCGTCGTCACCTTCTCCGGGCCGCAGGGGCCAGGCTTCTACAAGGGGGGCCATAACGACACGACCGGCAACAGCTGGGTTTGCCTGGAGAAGGGCCGGCGATGCGTCGTCATCCTCGCCAACGACGTCCGCGCCGAGGCGATGTTCCCGGGTATCGTCCGCCTGGTGCTGGGCGAAACCGGCATGCCCTGGGCGTGGGAATATGGCCCGGCGCCGTGGACCCGCCCTTGAACATCCGTTGTAAAGCCCCGTAAAATCAAAGGTATGATATCGGCCCTATTGGAACATCCCCGAACGGAGGGCGTATTGACGCACGTTAACCTCCAGGGAGATCACCCTATGCGCACCATCCTTCGAGCCGGCGTCATCGCCGCTCTGCTCTCATCCGCGATCGCCGTGCCGGCAATGGCACAGCATCGTCCGCAGCCGAATCACGGGCCGCAGCGGCCATCCTGGCACGAGGTACAGTCCTCGCACGGGCACAAATGGCGCAAGGGCCAGAAGATCGCCCGCAACCAGCAACGCTATGTCGTCAACGACTGGCGGACCCGCGGCCTGCGCCAGCCGCCGCGCGGCTATCAATGGGTGCGCGAGAACAACAACAGCGGCGATTTCCTGCTGGTCGCGGCCGCGACCGGCCTGATCGCCAGCATCCTCAGCCAGTAACCGCCGCCACATTTGGCCGCATCCGGCGCGTACCATCGCGGTGCGCGCCGGCTGTCGTATTTTCGCATCCATCCGGCTTGCTCCCAGGCGCCAATGTCGCGAAAGCGGGTGCGTATCAGGGAGGCGCCAAATGTCGATCATGTCGGACCGCTGGATTCGCGAGCAGGCTCTCGCCAACGGGATGATCGAGCCGTTCGTGGACGGTCAGAAGCGCGATGGCTGCATCTCCTACGGCCTGTCTTCCTATGGCTATGACGCGCGGGTCTCCGACGAGTTCAAGATCTTCACCAATATCGACAGCGTGATCGTCGATCCGAAGAATTTCGCGGCGAACAGCTTTGTCGATCGCAAGACCGATGTCTGCATCATCCCGCCCAACAGCTTCGCGCTGGCCCGGACCGTCGAATATTTCCGCGTTCCCCGCGACGTGCTGGTCATCTGCCTCGGCAAATCGACCTATGCGCGCTGCGGGATCATCGTGAACGTCACCCCGCTCGAGCCCGGCTGGGAGGGGCATGTGACGCTCGAATTCTCGAACACCACGCCGCTGCCCGCCAAGATCTACGCCAATGAGGGCGCCTGCCAGTTCCTGTTCCTGGAAGGCAACGAGCCGTGCGAGACGAGCTATGCCGACCGCGCCGGCAAATATATGGGCCAGCGCGGGGTTACGTTGCCCAGGCTCTAGGACGGGATCCCGTTCAGCGCTGATTGGCCGCGACGGGTGGCGGCGGGCGCCAGGCGCGTGATCCGACGCCGCCGCGGAAGACGCCAATAGAAGTGGACGGATCGCACCGCGACCCCCGTGCGCATCAGCCCGAAACAAGAAAGGGCGGCCCCGAAGGACCGCCCAATCAATGTCGTCCCTGATCGGATCGATCAGAAATCGTTGCGATATTGCTCGTTGCCGATGAAGCCGAGCTTGGTCACGCCGGAGCGCTTGATCTCGGCCAGAACCTCATCGACCTTGGCGTACCGCGCCGAAGGATCGGGCTGGAAGTGCAGCTCGGGCTCCGGATTGATCGCCCGGGTCGCGTCCAGATATTGCCGCAGCGTCACCAGATCGACCGGTGCGCCGTTCCAGAACACGGTGCCGGTCGGATCGATCGACACCTTGTTCTTCTGCGGATCGATCGGAGGCGGCTGGTTGTTCGGGTCATTGATCGGAAGATCGACCTTCACAGCGTGCGTCTGGATCGGAATGGTGATGATGAACATGATGAGGAGCACGAGCATGACGTCGATAAGCGGCGTCGTGTTCAGATCCATCATCGGCTGGCCGTCATCGCTGCCACCGCTCATTGCCATGTCAAATTACTCCTGAAGCTCTGGCCGGTCACAGGCGTTCGACGTTGCCGCCGGGAGGCGGTTCCGAAATGAAGCCGACCTTGGCGAACCCTGCCATCTGCATCGTGTAGATCGCACCGCCAATGCAGCGATACGGCACGTTGACGTCGCCGCGGATGTGAGCCTCGGGAAGCTCGAGGTCGGGATTGCCGACGCCACCCTGGCGCGCGATTTCCGCCCTCAGTTTCGCCACAGCCCGGTCGAGCAGTTCCTGGTGGCCGACGCGAGTCATGCCCCAGTAGATTCCGCACGTCCCGTCTTTTGCCGTCGTGATCGACAGCGAGACATTCTCCGGCTTCGTCGTCGTCGGATCGTACCGGATGTCGGGAAGCTTGAGCTTCACCGTCTGCAACACGACCGGAACCGCGATCAGGAAGATGATGAGGAGCACCAGCATCACGTCCACCATCGGGGTCGTGTTGATGTCCGACATCGGCTTTTCTTCGGCGCCTTCGGCGCCAACACTAATTGCCATTGAGGACTATCCTATCCTTGCAACCGTGCCGCCGGGAAAATCCGGCGGCGAAGGCGGGGCACGCCACCGGCGCGCCCCGTCCTGTCATCAGCGCGTCGGCGCAGCCGTGGTGGTTGCGGCAGGCTTGGCAGCCGCGCCCTTGCGGGCCGCGACCGTCGGGCGAACCGCACCGTCCGAAGCGAGATAGCCGAGCACGTCGTTCGAGAACGCGCTCAGATCCTCGGCGATCGACTTGTTGCGACGCTGCAGCCAGTTGTACGCGAGCACCGCCGGAACCGCGACGACCAGACCGAGGGCGGTCATGATCAGCGCCTCACCGACCGGGCCGGCGACGGCGTCGATCGATGCCTGACCGGCAGCACCGATCTTGATCAGCGCGCGGTAGATGCCGATAACCGTACCGAACAGGCCGATGAACGGCGCGGTCGCGCCGACCGTGGCGAGGAACGCCAGGCCCGAGTTCAGCTGCGAGTTGATCATCGCTTCCGAACGCGCCAGCGAACCGTGCAGCCAGTCATGCGCCTCGACCGGATCGGTCAGGCGGGTATGCTGCTCCTGAGCGGCAAGACCGTCGTCGACGATCTGCTTGTAAGCCGAGTTCTTCTCGAGCTTGGCCGAAGCCTCACGCAGGCTGTTGGCGTTCCAGAAACCGCTGCGAACGCGCTTGAACTGGTTCATCACCTTCTGCTGCTCGAACAGCTTGGTGAACAGGATGTAGAGCGACACGAACAGCATCAGCACGAGAATGCCGAACACGGTCTGCGAGATCAGGCCGCCTTCGCGAAGCGCGGGGACCAGACCATATGGATTGTCGCCCTTGGCCGCGGCCGGGGCTGCTGCGGCAGCGGCCGCGAGGATGGAGGTGAGCATTCGTTGGTTTCCTCTTAGGCTGTATATTTAAATCTGAACTGAAAATCGGGAAACGGCCCGGAGCATCGCACCGGGCCGCCATCCCTTCTTAATCCGTGGGCAAGACCCACCGTACCGGCAGTGTCGCACTCGACACGATCGGCTGACCATTCTCGTCCTTCGCAGGGGTGTAACGCACCCTGCTCCGCGCGATCCGGCAGGTCGTGTCGTCGAGCGAGCTGTTGCCGCTCGATGTGGTGACCACGCAACCCGACACGCGCCCGTCAGTACCGACGGTCAGCCTGGCGACGACGCGCCCCTGAGCACCAGCACGGATGGCTTCCGACGGATAGGCGTCGTTGCCGAAGAACTGCGCCGGATTACCCTTGAGGCCGGCCGCCTGCGAGATGCGGGGCGGAGCCGGGGGAGCCGGAGGAGCCGGTGGCGGCAGAGGCGCCGGTGGCGGCGGAGTCTGCACCGTCTGCATGACGATCTGCGGTGGCGCCTGAGTCGTCACGATCGGCGGCGGCGAGACCACCGGCGGCGGCTCGAGCGGCTGATCTGGCGGCGGGGGCGGCGGTTCGTCCGGCGGCGGGGGCGGTGGCTCCTCGACGTCGAAGGTCTTCAGCTTCTCGTTAACAGCCTTGATGTATTTGTACGTCAGGCCGGTAACGAAGGCATAGCCCATCACGGCGACGATGATCGATACGATCACGATCGCCACAACACGGTTGCCGCTTACATTACGGTCAGCATAAGCCATTCAGAAACGAAACTCCTCTATGCCCATCGAGACGGGATCACCGATCCGTAGCGTCCGTCGTCGATCGGCCTGTCATGGGCTGATGTATCCTTGGACAAGGCCGATCCTATATGACCGCGAAAACCCTGACGCAAACGCTTTGTCTCACGCAACAAACGTACAATCCCGACGTGGCAGAATTATTTCTGTATAAAACCGGCACGATCGCGTAACCCGCGGTCGATGATTCCTGTTCCAAGATTCGTCCTCGCAATGGCGCTTTCATCAGTCGCCGTCGCCGTTTTCGCTCAGCAGCGGCCGCCGATTCCCGCCGAATCGGTGGTACTTGCACCGCCTTATGCGGACTATGCCGATTTCGTCCTGGCCTCCCCGATCGTCGCCGATGTCAGCATCCGAAGCGTCACCCGACTAAAGGGTCCGGACGCCGTCGGCCTCTCATCAGGTGAGGCGCGCCTCTACGTTGAGGCCGACGTCCTGGCGCTGATTCGCGGTGCTGCCCCGCTCCCGCCGCGAATCGCCTATGTCGTCGACGTGCCGGTGGATTCGCGCGGGCGGCTGCCCAGGTTGCGCAAGGCCCGGATGTTGTTGTTCGCCCGGCCGGTCCCCCATAATCCGGCGCTGATCCAACTGGTCCGGCCCGATGCGCAACGCGACTGGACGCCCGGCGCCGACGCGCTGGCCCGGCGAATCACCCAGGAGGTGCTCGCCACCGATGCGCCGCCGGAGGTCACCGGTATCGGCAACGCCTTCCATGTCGCGGGCGATCTGCCCGGTGCCGGCGAGACCCAGATATTCCTGTCCACCGCCGACGGCCGCCCGGTCTCGATCAGCATCCAGCGCCAGCCGGGCGAACAACCGCGCTGGTCGGTCGCGCTCAGCGAGATCGTCGACGAAAGCGCCGTGCCGCCGGCGCGCGATACGCTTCTCTGGTATCGTCTCGCCTGCGCCCTGCCCGCCGCTTTGCCCGATTCGAGCCTCGCCTCGGTGGACGAGGAAGCGGCGAAGATCGCGCGCGAGGATTATCGCTTCGTGATTCGGTCGCTCGGCCCCTGCACCCGGAGCGTCCGACCCTAGGATTCGGCTTCTACCCGCAGCACTTGCCCGGTGGTCGATTGCGCCTTTGCGAGGAAATGCGCCGCAGCGGCGATATCGGCGGATGCCGCACCGGAGGCGATATCGATCGCAGCGATTCGCGTGCCCGGCGCCAGTTCCGTCGCAAGTGGGCCGATCGCCGCAAGCAGCATCGCCCGGTCGACCGCGGGCACCAGCGGATCGATCAGCAGCAGCATGATGGCCGCCGCCGGCTGGCGCAGGCGCCGCACGATTTCCTCGACGGTCGCGTCCGGCCGGGCGAAGACGGGGGCGGCATCAACGTCCGCCAGAATGTCGCGAACGGCACTCTCCCAGGTCATTGCCGGTGGCGCACGAGCGTGATGCCGATCGATTCGCCGTTCTCGGCGATCGCCAGCTTGACGATCTTGATCTTCACCCGCGCGACGCGCCTGTCCTGCAGGAACAGGGTTTCGGCGATGTGATCGGCCACGCCCTCGATCAGCGTGAAATGCACCCCCTGCGGCAGCGCGGTGGTCGCTGCCCGCTTCAGATCGAGATAATTTTTCGAGGCATGGAGCGGCGAATCGGGCGCGAATCGCGCCGGGCAATCCAGATCGACCGTGATCGAGATGCGCAGCGGCTGCGGCAGATGGGTTTCTTCGGAATAGATGCCGGTCAACACCGGCACTTCGAGATCATGCACTTCAAGGCTGAGACGATCGTCCAAGCGCGGCCCTTTCATTTCTGTGGCGCGCGCCATAGCAGATGACGGGGCGGGGGAAAGCCGCGCGTCAGGCAGCGGCGCTGGGCCGCGCGCTGACCGCCTCGTGCCAGCGGCGAATCGCGTGGCAGCTATCGGGCACCACGAACCCGGCGCGAAGCGCGAAGTCGATCGTGACCAGGGCGGTGATATCGGCGAAACTGAAGCCGTCGGTCGCGATCCAGTCCCGCTCGCGCAAGCGCCCGTCGAGCGCATCGACAAAGGCGCCCCACATGATCAGCCCCCGCGCGCCGAGCTCCGGAATCTGCGGCATCGCCGGCCATTTGCCGGGCGCGGCTCGATCCTCGAACGCCGGTTGGGCGTTGCGAAAGGCGTAGACCGCCGCGGCATAGCCGTCCGATTCGATCCGGCGCGTCCATGATTCGATCCGGCCGATGTCGAGCGCCGTGATCCCGAACAGCGCCGGCTCGGGTTGCACTGCTTCGAAATAGCGGCAGATCGCCGCCGATTCGCAGATCACCTCGCCATCGTCGAGCTCGAGCGCGGGCACCGCACCGCGGGGGTTGATCGCCAGATAGGGATCGCCGAGCTGCTCGTTCCGGCGCAGATCGACCATTACTCGCTCCACCTCGATATGCTTTTCGGCGAGGAAGATGCGCACACGGCGCGGGCTGGGCGCGAAGACGGCGTCATAGAGCTTCATCGGGCATCACCAATTCGGCTTGCGTTCAGACGTGCCGAGGCTAAAGCGCGCGACCCCGGTCGTCCATGGCCGGACTTGCAGGAGCACCGAATTGATCAGGATCGCGCCGATTGCCGCAGTTGAACCGCAGGCGGTGGAGCAGCTGCTCGACCACGCGTTCGGCACGGACCGGCACGAGCGAACCGCCTATCGGATTCGCGAGGGCATGCCCGCGATTCCCCGGCTCAGTTTCGCCGCCCTTGCGGGTGACGCGCTGGTCGGGACGATCCAGTGCTGGCCGATCCTGTTTTGCGGCGATGACGGTCGCGACATGCCGATGGTCATGGTGGGCCCGGTTGCGGTCGAGCCTGCGCGCCAGCGCGACGGGATCGGTCGGGATCTGATGCTGTACGCGCTCAACGCCGCGGTGGCCGCGGGCGAGGCGGGGGCGCTGATGCTGATCGGCGACCCAGAATATTATGGCCGCTTCTTCGGCTTCAGCGCCGATCGCACCGCCGGCTGGCGCGTGCCGGGGCCGGTCGATTCGCGGCGCCTGCTTGCGCTCGGCGATTCGGTGCCCGCGAGCGCCGGCATGCTCGGTCCGCGAATCGTCGCGCTCGCCTGACGCTTTACGCCCGGGCGGGCCTGCCCTACCGCCACCCCATGCCGATGGACCCCCTTCCCGATCTTGCCGCGCTGTCGCTCGCCGATATCGCGCGGCTGGCCCAAGAACAGAAACTGCCGCCGGTCGAGCGCTGGAACCCGATTCATTGCGGCGACAGCGAGATGCGGATCGCCCGCGACGGAACCTGGTTCCACCAGGGATCCCCGATTGGCCGACAGGCGATGGTCCGGCTGTTCTCGACGATCCTCCGGCGCGAGGAGGATGGCACCTATGTGCTCGTCACGCCGGTCGAGAAGCTCGATATCGCGGTCGAGGACGCGCCCTTCACGGCGGTGGAGATGAAGAACGAAGGCGAGGGTCGCGAATCGCGCCTCGCCTTCCGGCTCAACACCGGCGATCTCGTCAGCGCGGGCCCCGAGCATCCGCTGCGTTTCGAGGAGCGCGAAGAGGGCCCCCGTCCCTATCTCCACGTCCGCGGCGGGCTGGAGGCGCTGGTCGCACGGCCGGTCTATTACGAGCTGGCCGCCATGGCGCTCGCCGGCGACGACATGCCCCCCGGCGTGTGGAGCAACGGCGCCTTCTTCCCGCTGGAGCCTGCCGCATGACCCTGGCCGATCGCCTGCGCCATGCGCTGGAAACCGCGCACGGCGCCGACACGGTGCTGCTGACCGGGGACCATCGCGACCCCGATCTCGACCAGGCCGCGCCGCTGATGCACGCGGCGGTGCTCGTCGCCGTCACCGACCGGGCGGAGCCGGGCGTGATCCTGACCCAGCGCACCGACACGCTGTCGCGCCATCCCGGGCAGGTTGCCTTCCCCGGCGGCCGGATCGATCCCGGCGATGACGGCGCGATCGCCGCGGCGCTGCGCGAGGCCGAGGAGGAGATCGCGCTGCCGCGCAGTCAGGTGACGGTGATCGGCGAGGTCGATCGCTATCGCACCGTCACGGGATTCGAGGTGACGCCGGTGATCGGCGTCGTGCCGCCCGATCTGCTGCTGGTGCCGAGCGCGGCCGAGGTCGCGCAGGTGTTCGAGGTGCCCCTCAATTTCGTGCTCGACACTGCCAACCATGTCGAGGCGACGGTCGAGTGGCAGGGCCGCAACCGGCATTATTACGAGATCAGCTGGGAGGGGCACCGCATCTGGGGCGCGACCGCGGCGATGATCGTCAATCTTTCCAGGCGGCTGCGATGGAACGGGTGACATTGCCGCGCGCCGCGTGGCGCGAGCGCGAAGGGCTCGCCGGGCTGTGCGACGTGCTCGGCGCCGCGGCGGGCAAGGTGCGCTTCGTCGGCGGCGCGGTGCGCGATACGTTGCTCGGCATCGACGTCGCCGATATCGATCTGGCGACCACCCATTCCCCGGAGCGCGTGATCGCGCTGCTCAAGGGCAATGCGATCAAGGTCGTTCCGACCGGTCTCGCGCATGGTACGGTGACGGCGGTGCTCCCCGGCGGCCCGGTCGAGGTGACGACATTGCGCTGCGACGTCGCGACCGACGGCCGTCATGCGACGGTCGCCTTCACCGACGACTGGCGCGAGGACGCGGCACGGCGCGATTTCACCATGAACGCGCTCTATGCGGATCCACGGACCGGCGAGATCTTCGACTATTTCGGCGGGATCGACGATCTCGAGGCGCGGCGCGTCCGTTTCATCGGCGATCCGCTGAAGCGCATCGCCGAGGATCATCTGCGCATCCTGCGTTTCTTCCGCTTCCACGCCCGATTCGGGGACGAGCCCGACGCTGCCGGCCTCGGGGCGTGCACCGAGCGCGCGAACGACCTGATGGCCCTGTCACGCGAACGGATCGCGGCCGAACTGCTCCGCCTGCTCGTCGCGGTGCATGCGGTGCGCGTCGTGCGGCTGATGATCGAGCGTGGCATCTTCGCGCCGGTCCTGCCCGAGATCGATCGTGCCGATCGGCTGGCACGGCTGGTCGAGCGCGAGGCGGCGGCCGGGATCGCGCCCGATCCGATCCGTCGGCTCGCCGCCTTGCTGCCCGCGGATCAGGCAGTCGCCGACGATGTCGGCGCGCGGCTGAAGCTGTCCAAAGCAGACCGAAAGCGACTGATCAACGCGGCGGTGCCGGCGGGCGACGAGCCGGCGCCGGTGATCGCTTACCGGCTCGGCACGATTCTCGCGATTGATCGCCTGCTGCTGTCGGACCGGCCGGAGAGCGACGCCGCGTCGCTCATCGGCTGGCAGCCCTCGTCCCTGCCGCTCGGCGGTGGCGCGCTGGTCGAACGGGGCGTGCGCAAGGGGCCGGAGGTGGCGCGGATGCTGCGCATGGTCGAGGAGCAATGGATCGCGGAAGGTTTTCCCGATGCAGCGCGCGTCGCGGTGATCGCCGACGAGACGGTCGCTCAGTTGTTGCGCGCTTCCAGCATGGAATAGGCAGCGTCCGCTTCGAGCGGCCGCGCGTAGACAAAGCCCTGGCCAAAGGTGCAGCCAAGTGCGGCGAGCGTCTGGGCAAGCTCGTTGGTCTCGATCCCCTCCGCCGTGGTTTTCATGCCCAATGCCTGGGCGAGCGACAGGATCGCGCGGACGATGGCGATCTTGTCGCGATCGGCGAGCATGCCGGTGACGAAGCTGCGGTCGATCTTGAGGATGTCGATCGGCAGCTTCTGGAGATAGGCGAGGTTCGAATAGCCGGTGCCGAAATCGTCCATCGCCAAGGTCGTGCCGAGGCCCTTCAGCGCGTGCATGATGCCGGCGATGCGGTCGGGGTCGGTGACGAGCGCGCTTTCGGTCAGTTCCAGCGTGAAGCGCGAGCCCTCCAGCCCGTGAGTCGTCAGCGCCCGCTCGACGACCGGTGCGATGATATCGCGCTGAAGCTGGATCGCGGAAAGGTTGACCGCGAGCCTGACCCCGCAATCGCCACCGGCTTTGACGTCCCAACTGGCCAGTGTCTTCGCCGCTTCGTCGATCGCCCAGCGGCCGAGCGGTACGATCAGGCCGGATTCCTCGGCGACGGGAATGAAGTCGCACGGCGAATATTCGACGCCATCCTCATCGGCCCAGCGCGAGAGCGATTCGAACGATACGATCTGCCCGGTCGCGAGATCGCAGATGGGTTGATAGGTCAGCCTCATCTGGCCGCGATCGATCGCGCGGCGCAGCGCGGTCTCCATGCCGAACTGCTCGCGAACGATGTCGAACGCCTGGGTCTGATAGGCCTCGGCCCGGCCGCTGACCTTTGAGCGCTTCACCGCGAACTGCGCGTGGCGGATCAGTTCCTCGGCATCGTCGACCTGGCTCGATCCGAAGGCGATGCCGATCGAGCAGGCCACGCGGATCTCGAAATCCGAAAGCCGGAACGGCGTGGAGAGCGCGGCCTGGATGCGCTTGGCGACATGATCGGCGTCGCCCGGCCCCTCTTCCAGCGTCAGCAGGATGCCGAATTCGTCGCCGCCGGTGCGGGCGAGCAGGTCATGGGCGCGCAGGGCGCCCTTGAGCCGGCGCGCGACGGTGATGAGCAACTCATCCCCCGCCATCGAGCCGAGGCACGCATTGACGCGGCTGAACCGGTCCAGATCGACCACGAGCACGGCATAGCGCGCCTGCTGGGTGGTATCGCCGATCAGCGCCTCGAGATGATCGCTGAAGCCCGCGCGATTGGCGAGGCCGGTCAGGCTGTCGGTCATCATCTCGCGGCGGAGATTGTGCTCGGTGCGCAGTTCGGAGGTCTGATCGACCAAGGTGATCAGGCAGCGCCCTTCCGGGTTCTTGTAAAGACGCGCCAGCGTTACCTGATAATAGCGGCAATCGACCGCGTCGCCGAACTGCCAGGCGAAATCCTCGTGCAGCGAATCGCCGTCGACGAACGCCCTGATCCGTGGGCCGATGATCGTCAGCAAGGGAGAGCTTCCCTCTCCGGTGCCCAGGCCCGCGATCCGGAACGGGCGATTCGCCATCATGATCTTGAAATGGTCACCCTCGGCGACGACGATCGCGGCCGGGATCGGCAGGAGGTCGAAGGTAGCCGCGATCCGCTCCGCGTCCGCCGGACGCACGCCTTCGGCCTCGATCGCTACCGGAGGCTCTGCTCTTTTCAAGACGCGGGACTTGAACGGCACCATCGCAGGGACCGCTACCGTAAACAGGTTAAGAGCGACTGAAGCGAGGGCCCGATTTCAGCCACTTGATCCGGTTTTGGGGATTAAAACCGGTTATCCCGGGGGAATCCCGTAGGCGGCATCCGGCCGGCCGCGCCGCGCGCCGCACGCCACGGTGCGAGATCGCTTTCGGTGCGCGTCCGCCCGCTTTCGCCGCCCATCGCCCAGCTCAGCCCGTTTGCGAAGACGAAGGTTATGGCGTCGGACAGCCCGCCGTCGCGATAACGCTGGAGCTGCACCCCCTGCCCGCGCGCCAGCTCGGCCAGCTCGGTCAGCGGGAAGACGAGCAGGCGGCGATTGTCGCCGATCGCCGCGACATAATCCGCCTGGGGATCGACCGGCCGGACGATCTTGAGCTTTGCGCCCAGGCGCGGCGTCACGACCGTCTTGCCCTTGCGCGTCTCGGCGATCGTGTCGGCGGTGCGGACGACGAAGCCGCGCCCATCGGTCGCGGCGACCAGCAGCTTCTCCGCGCGGCTCGCCGGCAGCAGATCGACGATGCCGACATCGCCGTCGAGATCGATCATCGCCCGGACCGGCTCGCCAAAGCCGCGTCCGCCCGGCAGCTTGTCGGCCGCGAGCGTGTAGAATCGGCCATTCTCCGCAGCAACCATGATCTTGTCGGTGGTCTGCGCCGGAAAGGCGAACAGCGGCCCGTCGCCCTCCTTGAACTTGAGCGCCTCGATCCCCGCGGCATCGGCATGACCCTTCATCGCGCGGATCCAGCCGCGCTGCGACAGGATCACGGTGATGGGCTCACGCTCGATCATCGCCTCGAGCGGGATCTCCCGCGCTGCCGCAGCCTCGGCGATGGTGGTGCGGCGCTTGCCCAGGACCGTATCGGGCCCATAACGATCGCGCAGCTTTCCGAAATCTTTCTTGAGCCGCGTGCGCTGCCGCGCGTCGCTCGCAAGCAGCGCCTCAAGCCCGGTCTTTTCAGCTTCGAGGCCCTCGCGCTCCTTGCGGATCTCCATCTCTTCCAGCTTGCGCAGGCGACGCAGCCGCATGTCCAGGATCGCCTCGGCCTGCCGATCGGTCAGGCCGAACTCTGCGATCATCACGGGCTTGGGCTCATCCTCGGTGCGGATGATCTCGATCACTCGGTCGAGGTTGAGATAGGCGATGAGATAGCCGTCGAGCAGCTCGACCCGATCGCGGATCTTGTTCAGCCGATGGGCGGTGCGGCGCTGGAGCACGACGAACTGGTGCTCGACCCAGCCCTGTAGCGCCTCGCGCAGCGACATCACGCGCGGCGTGCGGCGGGCGTCGAGCACGTTGAGGTTCAGGCTGACGCGATTCTCCAGGTCGCTCATCCGGAACAGGCTTTCCATCAGCATCGTCGCATCGACCGTGCGCGAGCGTGGTTCGATCACGATGCGGATCTCCGAATCCGATTCGTCGCGGATGTCGGCGAGGATCGGCAGCTTCTTGTCGTTGATGATCGTGGCGATCTGCTCGATCAGCTTGCCCTTCTGCACGCCGTACGGAATCTCCGTGACGATCGCATTCCAGGTGCCGCGCCCCTGATCCTCGACATGCCAGCGGGCGCGGACGCGGAAGCCGCCGCGCCCGCT